>SOJA01000002.1 GCA_004376975.1 Candidatus Bathyarchaeota archaeon | reverse complement strand
TGCTGCCCATGTTTATAACATTTTAGATGGGAGCAAAATGAGGAGAGTTAAAAAATCGCCGTATAACAGACTAAGAAAAAATAAAAAAGCAGCTAGTCCTGCAATTTCCATGGTCATTATAACCGCAATTACAGTGGTATTAGTTTTAATTACTGGCAATTACGCATATCAGATGTTAGAGCGTCAGCAAAGGGCTTCTGAATTTGAAATCGTGAAAAAATCTATTTTAGTTTTTGACGATGCAGTGCGGGATGTTGCTTGGGACCTCGGTGGTTCTCGATCTGCAAGGTTTACAATCAATTATGGTGGATTAGAGATAATACCCAATAATGCCGAGAAAGGATTGCTTCTTAATGTGAGTGTCGCTGAGTACCCAGATGCAAATTATTCTTGCTATACTGGATACATACGATACAGTATATCAACCAATTATGTCAATCTGGGAAATGTACATGAATCTTACATTTTAGGAGACAATGGAACTGTTGTATCATCAGGTACTGAGAGTCTTAGTCAAGCGTTTATCAAGCAAGAGTCAGGTCGGGTTATCATTACGCTAGGCTATCGCGTTCGAGTTATGAGGACTTCGGTGGTTAAAGTTGGCAACAACACCGTTAATTACGTGGACATTTCCATCATTAAAATTACGGCGACAAAATGGTCAACATACGCTGGTGATTTTGATTTAGTAGCGAGGAATGTTGGTATTAATGCAAGTCTTCTCTATGGACCATATGATGTCAACGATGATGGGTTGTGCAAGATCAAAGTTCATTTAGGCGAGTCAAGCGAGGAGATATCGATCAAGTTAGATCGCGGGAACGTGTCATATCCTGGGCAGGTTGTTTTCAATTTTCTTATTGCTGAGGTGCAGGTGACCACCTAAAGGGAGGAATAAGAGTTGCCAGCACCAACAATAAGTTATCTTATTTGCACCATGGGCTTGGTGATGTTGATTTTTGTGATGCCTTTCTTCTATGCCATTGTAGTCGATAATATTCGTGTCGATATGATGCGGATGGAATTAAAAGAGATTACTGATTATGTGTCGAATACTTTGGCGAATTTGTATTTTTTGGTTAATTCGACTGATTCCCCTGATGGTCCTTTGGAGAAGGAGTTGATCTATTTGCCTTCCACAGTTGAAAATTCAGTTTATATTGTAAACATTGACGGAAGCGGCGGAACCGCTTCGAAAATAACTGCATATTTGAAGGATAGGACTTCGGTTGAGGTAGATGCGTGGCTTGTACCAGGCTTGAAGGTTGGTGAAGACTATTCCATAGAAAGCGGTAGGAGAACAGTTGTTGCTGGTTGTAGTCGAAATGGGACGGGTGTCTATGTTTGGATTAAGTATGGGTGATATAAGGATGGTGTATCTGTGAAGAACCATGATATCGTAAGACTTAATAGATACATCCCATATAAAATAAAGTGGAGATCAAGCATATGAATGCGGTTTATGATCACATTATAGCCATTATTGTTGTAGGCGCAATTTTTGTCGGAACAGTTGTCGTTATGCCAACCATGAGTCTCATAAACCTTCAAGCAGTTGACGAACAGCAACTAAGAAACACAGCGCTAAACGTTTTCAACGCAATGCTTCTAGGGACAGGCTATCCGTCAGATTGGGGATCTACATTTCCCTTTGACCAGAACAATGTTGAAACCTTCGGATTGGCTTATTCAGAAGAGTGTTCAATGTACGTATTGGACACGGATAAAGTGCAGAGATTAGACGAAGACAGCCCGGGGTACATAACATATGAAAAAGCCCGAGAACGACTTGAACTGAAGAACTATGGCTTCAGCCTCACCATCTTTCGACCATTTATAGTTGACTGGGATCTCCAAGTTGATAAAACAACAAACTATGTATGGTTCGCAGTTAACGTGACTCGCAATCAAGATGGCAGACCTATTCCGAATGCTGAAGTGGTCTCAACAATAATTTATTCTGCGAAGAACGAGACGGATGAAGAAGCAGAACCTTTAGTTGGTATGACTACTCTTAAGAACTCTTTCACGAACGCTTTAGGAAGATGTGAAGGAAACGAAACTATAGAAATTCCAGAGGGGTTAAAGCTTGTGAGAGCTGTTGCTGTCTTAAGGGTAACAGTCGCTGGGATGCCAACTATTGTAGTGGCCGAAGAAGACGAAACAATGCACGTAATGAAGATTAATACGTTCGGAGATAATATGATCCTATCTTTCCGAAATGAGTCTGTCCCTACAAGCGGAGCCCGATGGATTCTTAATATAATGGCGTATAGCCATGAAACGTTAACGACAATATACGAAGGGACCCCTGATGACAAGTTGACTTGGGGTTATGGTTATTATCAGTGGTACAAAACTTTTCCTGGTCTTAGCGTTATTAACCCGCCTTTACTACTCTTTACTGTAAGTGTTCCGCTAGGAAAAGGCGGCGGAGGCCGAGTGCCAGTAATAGTTGTTGGTCCGTTTTCATTTTGGGATTCTTCTAAGGTTTCCAGTTTTGGTCCTGATTCGGAGCAAGTTAGTAATGTTGCAGTAAAACTTCGACGTTTTGTTGTTATTTCTGGTATGACGTACATTGCAGAGTTAACGTTGTGGAAAGAATAGGCATGGGAACGATAAGGAATAGTAAGGGGCAGATGCGCGTCATCGAAACAATTCTCGCCTCATTCATTATCGTATTCGCTTTGTCTTTCGTTAATATTTTCGCCATAACTCCAACAAGTCCAAAATACGAGGTAACCGATCTAGAGAAGATGGGATATAGCGTTCTGCATGACTTAGACCAGCATGGACTTCTAGCACGTTTCGTTTACACCGAAGAATGGGATAACATCAAAGCCGCTCTAAGAGTCACCTTACCACTAGACGTATACTTCAACATGACCATTTACAATTTGAACTACGCAAAAGTTAACGATGACACAATATTTTATGGAGATCCAGAAACATTTACAACTTCGAAAAATATAGCTGCGGTAACCTACGGATTAATAGGCTGCCCAAAACGCAACGAAACCACTGACAGCTACGAAGCAATGTACGATCCAAGAATCTTAATTCTACAACTCGCAAGAGGATAACCCAATGAAGAAGCTTATAAAAAATAAAAAAGGACAATTCATAATCATCGCATTTTTAATGATAGCCATAATGATCACATCCATAGGCGCCTTAATGCACGGAGCTGTAACATACTATAAACATGAACCATGGCAGGAATACTTAACACTCATAGGCAGCATAGAACTAAACTCCCGCCGCCTAGTCGAGCTAAGCCTAGCTAACTACACAAACACTCCAAACCAAACAAACCCAAATATTTTAAAAAATAACTTAGAAAACTGGCAAATCAACCTGACAAGAATCTATCCTGACTACGGAATAGCCTTAAACTACACATTAGCAAACGGCACAAACTACAATTACTATTTAGGATTAGCATGCTACTGGAACAAAACGGCTTCTTTTTCAGCTGCAAACGCCAACTTCAACCTCAACATAGCCTCCATAGGATTGACAGGATACAAGTTCACCGCAGTAGCATTCCTAAACTTAACAACACTCAATGTCAATACTACCACAAATGAAATCACCGTAACTGTAAAGGGAGAAGATAAAACGCCCATTACAAACCTAGAAAAAGACAACTTTCAAGTAGGACTCGACATAATAAGTGTAACTTCACGCTACGATCAGGATCACATGCTCGTCTACATAATAAAATGCCAAGGAAACATTACCGCACCGGTGACTGTGAAAGTCTGGGACCAGAGGGGCATACAAGTAACTGCTAAACATCCATAAACTTGTCCTCATCTAATAGAGCGACATAAACTTACGAATAGGCGGAACACAGACTTATGGGTAACTGTTGAATATTTACCTAGAATCACAGTGATCACTGAAAGCTAGCAGCCACACATTATTTCGAATCAGAATAACGTTGATTTCCAATTCATATAATTTAAATAACCAATCCGAAGATTTCCTACACAATAAAGGTGAAAACGTGTTGACAAAAAAAATGTTAAAATCTAAGAAAGCCATATCACCAATACTTGCAACATTACTATTAATCGTTATAGCAGTTGCTGCCATAGTTGTCACATACGCATGGATAATGACATACATGAGCAGCGCAGGACAAC
>SOJA01000203.1 GCA_004376975.1 Candidatus Bathyarchaeota archaeon | reverse complement strand
TTAGAGAAAGCTAAGACATTTTTCAATCAGATAAGCGTCGTCAAAGAAGCAATTACAGCAATTAAAACTGGTGGAGTCAATGCAATGCACGATCCGACAGAAGGCGGTGTGGCTGGAGGAGTCCATGAAATGGCAGATGCATCAAACCTTGGCGTGAAAATATTTGAAGAAAAAATCCCTATTCAGCCTGAAACCCGTGAAATATGCCGATTTTTCAACATTGACCCTCTACAACTGATTAGCTCGGGAACCTTGCTGATTTCTGCCAAGCCCGAATCTGCCGACAGAATAATTAAGAGCATAAGACAGAAGCAAATTCATGCTTCCATCATAGGCGAGTTCCTAAAAAATCCTCATAACCGCACATTAATACAAAGGAACGGAAAAACTCAAACCTTGATAAGACCTTCTTCAGATCATCTTTGGCTTGCTCTTAAGAAGTGAATGAACCCTAAAAAATGATGATAATACTTTGGTAATACTACGTTCTCTTAACCTCCTACGTTCTCTTAACCTCTTGTGTTGGCATTATCACGTTATGAAGGCCAAAAATTATCAGGAAGTTCACAATAAAAGCTGGAGTATAATGCCACAGATTCTTTATTATCTTTGAACAATCATCCCATCTCCTCGGCTCCTCAAGAACTTTAATATGCTTTGCAAATAGCGCTTCACCATATTTCATGATGTCAGCGGAAAAGAGCACATCTTCTCCTATAATGTCTAGGAAAAACCTAGATTGAAAAACGGAGCTGCGATAAGCTGCACAAGTGGTTGGAATTCTGGGTTTCCCGTATCTATAGGAGGATCTGTCTAGAAATCTCAGAAATCTGTAGAAAACACGAGACACTTTGTTTGGTTCGGTAGGATAAATTGGAAAACCTACAGCCACTAAACCTGAGTTTTCTGCAAACATATCCGCCAAACCTTCAGCGAAGTTTCTAGGTAGGACTACATCGGCATCTACAAAAACTAAAATGTCTGTTTCTGCAAGTTTAGCACCGATATTTCTTGCAGTTCCTCTCCCACAGTTTACAGATAAAACCTTAGGATTCAGAGATTTACTCCATCTTCGTATGGTCTTCAAAGACGAATTATCATCTGACGAGTCGACAATAATCACTTCAAAGTTTCTACAAGTTTGCTTACCTAGTGAACTGAGCAGGCGATCAATAAGCGGGTCTTCCTTATGTGGTATGATGAAACTCATTTTCCGCATCTTGGTCTTCTCCCAATCGTAGCTGCTTACATTCTACGTCTGGATATTCTCCGACTTTACCGATATATAATATTACGTTGGGTTTGCGCTACTTTAAAATAGTTTACTCAATCACAGTTAAAAGACAGATAATGTAAAGGGAAATTCCTTTGGTAATAACTCTTGAAAAGGCCACTAGAATCTCCATGCATTCTTTAGTACCTAATAGGCCTTATCACGTTCAGTGGATGATAACAAGAAAATGTAACTACCGTTGTAGAGGATGTAATGTCTGGCGAGAACAGGATATAAAAGAACTCTCCACAGAAGAAATCAAAACGGGGCTAGACATTCTTAAGAACCTCGGCGTTGTAGAGATAGTGTTCTCAGGCGGAAACCCACTACTGAGAGAGGACATCGGCGAAATCCTAGATTATGCCGCACGTTTTTTTATTACCACAGTCTACGACAACGGCAGCATGGCTGTAGAAAAGATTGATGCACTACGCAATGTAGATTTCGTTGCAATATCACTAGACACTTTGAACCCTAAGAAAAATGATTACCTAAAGGGCGTTAACGGCTCATGGCATGAAGCAGTGCAAGCCATTGAAAAACTGCACCAAGAAGGAATAAACGTAAGTGTAACACCGATGATTTCACAGTTTAACCTATATGAAGTTGTTGATTTGACCAAGTATTTTCTTAAGAAAGAAATTCCTATCTGGTATTCCCTCTACTCCTACGATGCTTCAGTTAACTCAGAACAGCTTTTCAAGATAGGAAGAAAAAACGACGAATTTGAGATAACTGACAAGAAAGCTATGATAAACCTCTGTGACTCCCTAATCGAACTAAAGAGGAAAAACAGCAATATTCTTATAACAACCAAGATTCTGGAAGCAATCAGACGTTTATACTTAGACGGTGAAAGACTGTGGAAATGCCGAGCACTTCAGAATTTTCTTATCATAGATCACCTAGGCAGAGTCGCCGGATGCCACCTCCTCAATCCCGTAACCTCCATCTTCAACCTGTCCAATGTATGGAACAGCCCTAAGTTTAACAACTTACGCAAAACCTACAGAGAATGCACTCGATGCACATATCTATGTTATGTTTCCTACTCCATTCATGGAGGTGTCATCGGCAACTTTCAGATTGCGCAGGAACGTTGGAGAAGTGCAAAACTGCTGTTAAAAAAAAGGTATGTAACATTCAGAAGAAATGAAGAACCACATACAAAATAATGCTCTAATCTTTCCAATCGTCACCAAAGTTAGGATTACAAAAAATCGGCGCATTATATCTAGCTTGTTACCATGAAGATTAAAGATCATAGTTCAGAGGCTTCACACTTCCAAGTTTAGTGTAGGATTTTCTTGGCCTCCTAAACGATTTAACCTTTTTTCTGATCTGCTGCCAAACAAGATACTTTGAAACAAGCTTTGAAAGTGTTTCTCCATGGGAGTGATAAACATCAAATTTCGGTTCCACAACTATTTTGTAGCCTTTGGCAAGCATTTCCATTGCCCAGTCGTAATCTTCTCCCCCAAACATTTTTGCGTTGGGAATCTTGTTGAACAGTTTCTCGTCAAAAGGATATTCTTCCCATAATGACCTTCTGAGAACACAGTTTATTGTTGAAAAGAAATCATCTCTAACGTAACTTCCACTAAGCTCATTAGGTCTTTTCCACCCCCACTCATACCCAAGCTTCTCCCAGATACTTCCATCTTCATGAGGAGATGAATATCCTGATACACCAGCAACCTTCAGATTTCTAAAATGAGCCACTCCACTTTCAAGCCATGCATTAGAAATAGGCAAAGAATGCCCATTAACTATGCAAACTAGGTCGTGGCTTGCAAGAAAAACCCCAACATTTGTAGAATAAGCATGCGAAAACTCCCTGTCCGTTATCGGAACCAACTTCACACAAACTTGTTTATCAAAAAAATTCTTCTTAATCAACAACAAAAGATTAACCATATCATTCAATTTTTTCTTTGATGAGAAGTTATCCACAATCACCAGTTCTGAGGGACGTAGTGTCTGAGAAGAAAGTTTCCATAAGAGCTCATAGAAATATTTCTCTATATCTCTCGTCCGAATAACAACCGAAACGCAGTATTCATTCTTTGTCATTTCAAGATTTGAAAGTGCGAAGGAATATTAAAAAGGTAATTGTCTCATTGGACAGAAATTAGACACTAATCACAGAAAAACCTAAGAGGCCTGGTGACACGAGGAGAATTTCAGCCAGTAGATAACAAGCGACCCAGAATCCTCAGAAGTGTTAATCATCATGATCACAGATAAGAAAGGAGTCTGCTGGAATATCTTGATTAATCCTTCATTTATCCGAATGGTCTAGTAAATCCCAGATTGCCTAGTGCTTGTTGGTTAATACAGTATCAGGCATGGAGCTTGGAGGGTTTTAGAACGACATTTTCTAGTGTCATGCATAAAATCCGGAACACTTCCTCCTTGTTCAGGTTGCTTGTATCCAATATTAGGTGGAAGGGCGTGAAGTCTTCTCCTAAACTAAAGCCGTAGAGCTTCTTGAAGATAGCCTTCGTCGTCTCCTCCTTACCCTCCAATGCCTCTAAAGCTTCTTTAACGCTCATACCATCTCTCCCAGCTATTCTCTCTGCTCTTTTCTCTGGACACGCTGCTAACCATATTTTAAAGCCTTTCTGAAGAAGCCACGGCATAGTCCAGCTGTCTAGGACTATGTTGCCTTGCAGTGCCAGCTCTAGAAATTTTTTATCAACAGTTTGGTCGAATTTAGGGTTTTTGCTTCTTCTTTCCAGGAAGCGCATGCCCTCTTTACTTTCCCACCACCCATGTTTCAGAGGTGGGTAGCCTTCTTCTATCGCGAATGCTTTTAATGCGTCTCCGCCTGAATAATATTTAAGGCCGTATTTTTCAGCTAGTCTTTTTGCTATTGTGCTTTTTCCGCTTCCAGCCATTCCGCAAATGCAAATCACTACCGATTCTTTAGCCATTATTTTGGAAAACCTCAATCTGATTTAGAGAGTTCTTGCAGTTTGCTTTAGGGCAGATTTAAGGCACTTTGGACATAATTGTCCCCCATATGGGCGCCATACCCTTCTTTGAGTACGGCTCAGTTTACGTGTCTCCGATACAGAGAGATGTGGGACTCCACTCATGGGTCGACCGCAAACGCTGCAGCACACTGAAAAGCTAACCCTTCGTCTGTAATGAATTGTCTTACGTCCCCCAGGCAAGGTCTTATACACACGTTTTTTACTCCTCACACGTCTACTAGGTCTAGGCATTTCTAATCACTCCATAGGTACTAATCCAAACAAGTGGGAAAACAGCGTTCCGAAAAGGAAAGAACACAGCATATACCACCAGAAGAGAGAAACCATATTGCCAAGCAACGGAATAGAGATTATTGGTCCAATCCCCGGAAAATAAGCAACGGAAACCGGTCCCTCAGCTGAAGTATAGAATCCTCCTAAAAACCGCCAGATTAAGAAGAGTGGAACTATAAAGAGCACCATCACTTTCATTGATTGCCACATCATCTTGGATTGAAGCTGGAGAATGTGCTGTTGCTTCTTCATAAGTTTCTCTGTGCGTTTCTTGTCTTTTTCACGTTTGGCTTCACGTAATTTCGTATTCCAATCAGCAATTTCCTTTCTCCAAGCCTTAGATTTTTCCGGGTTTGTTAAAAGGCGATTCGCTAGGGATGTTAATAAGGAGACAGTGGCAGCTAATAGCAGTATGAAGATAGTGGAAAATGGAATAACCAAAAAAACTGACATATCCATTTTACACACCCTCCAAGGTTTTTGTTGCTATAATAGTGGCTATAACTGTTCTATTCATCTTTTAACCTCCGAACACCTTCCTAAAAGCAGGATACATTTCAGCGGCTCTTTCCCGTACTAACATCTCATAATACTGATAAACTATGCCCACAGAAAGCAGGATACCCATTCCTGAACCAAAAACCCCGAAGAAGTCTGAAACACCAGCAATCAACCCTACAATTACCCCTCCTAGAATCGTGACTACTGGAATATAACGTTTAAGAATAGATTCAACAGCCTTTCCAGATCGCCTATACCCCGGAATCATCATACCAGCACCTACAAGTTGCTTGGCTACTGTTGACGGGCCTAAGCCGCCAACTTCTAGCCATGTCAACGAGAAAATAACGGAAAAAGCAACAAGAATCCCAAGATAGACAAAAGCCTTCACAGGATCCGCCATCACACCTGTAAAACTACGTGGGGAAAGCACATAATATACGAGCCCCCCTACTGGTTGAAGGCTGCTTTCGGCGCCTTCTCCAATCCATTTGAACTGTCCCAGAATATCAATCCAAAAGTTTCGTCCTGGAGGAGGCTGACCGTTCATGCTCCAGAAAATTTGTGAGAAGAGATATACGTTAGCGAAAAGAGCGGAGGCAAAGATTACTGGAAGATTGGAAACGTACAAGAGTTTTATTGGATATCGACTTCTGAAGCCTCTGTAACCAGCATATGATAAGGGTAACTCAACTCTCACCCCCTCCATGTACATAATCACTAGAAAAGCAGCGATTGTAGCTATGAATCCTAGTAGAGATGGATATACGCCCTTCCCAAATACCCAGGACATTATTGACTCGGTGCCAGCTAGCACGGTTGCAAGGCTTCCAACGAACAAACCAGTTGGAGGACTAAAACACTGCCAGAATATTTGCTGTGCAACACCAGCGACGATAAACAGACTTATTCCGCTGCCGAATCCCCAGCCTTTTTGTACAAGCTCATCTAACATCAGAATAATCATTCCTGATGCTAAAAGCTGCAGAAAAATAAGTATAGTGGATGTCCCTGACAATGTCCCGTACATTCCGCCAATTATGTAAGCAAATGCTTGAACTCCTGTGAGAATTATGGAGAAGACTTTGCTGGCTGTTGTGAATAAGCCTCTATCCTCAGCTCTTGACATGTCAGCTTCTACCATGTCAGCTCCTACCAGAAGCTGCAATATTATTCCCGCCGTAACTATTGGACCTATACCAAGCTCCGTTAGGCGGCCGCGGCTTGAAGCAAAAATTACTGCAAGAGGACCAAGTTCTTGAAGCGTTGTAGGCGGTAAACCCACTAATGGAGTTTCGGACATCACCAAATAGATAACGAGTACAAGTCCCGTCCAAAAGAGTTTCTCATTAAATCCTACTTTCCGCTCCGGAGGTTTAATTTCCGGAATAAATCGAGCGATAGGTTTGAATAGACCTAGAAATCTACCAGCCATAGGTTATCCGCTACTCTTCAGCTCTTCAGATCTTATTAAGATTTGTCCGCCAGCTTCTTTTATCTTTTCAGCTGCAACTTTTGAACAAGACGGCACTTTTACAACTAGTGTTTTTGTAACGTTGCCTGTGCCGAGAATTTTTGTGTAGCCGAGGCTTTCCAAGTCTATAAAGAACTCGCCTGTTTCCTTTCTTGTTGAGAGCTTTTCAGCCATTTCGTCGAGTACTCCAACATTTATGATGTTCACTTTTCTTCTTAGACTTTTAGGTGATGTAAAACCTTTTTTTCCGAAGTAGTCGGGTTCATATTTTATCACGTACGTCCATTTGTGTTTTTTGAACCCTGCCTTTCCATGTCCCCCTCTTGATCCTCCTGCTCTGTGTTGCCCCACTCTACCCCATCCATGAGTTCTTGAGCCACGTTGCTTTCTGATCTTTCGAATTTTATGCGGCATTTCAGCCAACTACCTTGTCGATAGCTTTCTTCTCAAAGGATTTGTCAAATTGTATTTCAAGCACACCGTTCTTATATGATGTGCTCATGGTGCTTGGAATTACTCTTTTTGGAAGACTTAAACTTTTACGGTATTTCCGATCTGAAGCCTCAGCAGACAGGATTAATCGTTGATTTTCCACATGGATTTTCAGGTTCTCCTTTTTGAACCCTGCAAATTCAGCGACAACTATTATTTTATCCTTTTCCTCAAAGACATCAACCAGACGTTCAGGATCCTTCCGTCTTCTTCGTCTACAAGCCTTAAGAGGGCTATATTTGTAGGGGTGCGTCCCTCTTTTAGTTCTCAGATTTCTAGTTCGGAATGAACTAGTAATTTTTTCATCCTTAACTGTATCGAAATCTCTGGAAATGTGAAATCGTTTTGAACGTTTTCCGTATCTCCGCCACTTCGCGCTCAAACTACCTTCTCCTTGGATAACATGGCATCTAAAAAGTGACTATAAAATGTATCGCAAACAAAAGTGTTTATAACCGCAGTTCAGGTCATCCGCTCTATGAGTTTATTGATTTTTTCTCCACGGTATCCAAGCTCGCCTCCCATACCATAGGCTTTTTTCACCTTTCCTTTGAAGCCCTTAGTTGGAGGATGCAGCCTGAAGACAGGTTGCACGCTAGGAAGTTTCCAATATTCAATGTGGCAGTTGAAGATCGTTTCTGTAAGCTCTTCCATGGATTTGTAACCGCTTTTTTGGGCATATTCATCTGTTAGCTTCTTGTTCCCAGCAAGTCTTCCCCTTTTATTTATTATCATGCCTACAATTTCCTTTGAAGCTTCACCCCAAGTGACAAAGTTCTGCGCCGTTTTTAACATTCCAATGAAAGCGGGACGGTTATCAATTAGAACCGCATAGTTGTTCCGTTTCAAGTTAAGCATTTGAAGGGTTTCCCTGGCTTTACGTGAAGCCCTGATTACACCGCGGATTCTCACGGCCACTATGCATCTACGTTCTTTCGCCTTATCAACCACTTACCTCACCCAATCCGCTGGAGTTATAAGACTGTAAGTTCTCTTTAGCGCGTCGAAAACGGCGTATGCAAAAGATGGAACAGTCCTCGTTGAGCCGTAACTTCTTGTCCAACAGTCTTTTATACCCGCGAGTCCAAGGATGACTCTTGCCACTTCGTTTGCTACAAGACCTAAACCTCTCGGGCCAGGGAGAACAACGATTTTTACGCCACCACATTTACCTTCAACTTGAAACTGCACTGAATGTGCTTTTCCACATCTGCATTCCCAGCTGCCACAGCCCCTCCTAACTGGAATTATGTTTAGACGCGCATCCACTGCAGCCTTTTCTATGGCTGCCCGTACCTGTCCTGTTTTTCCAGACCCTAATCCAATGTAGCCGTCCCTGTTTCCAACTGCGACTATTGCCTTGAACCTTGATTTTTCACCAGCATCCGTTTGCTTTTGAACCAGATTTATGTCTATGACCTCTTCTTGAAGATCTGGAAGTAAAGCATCAACAATTTGCGGTTCACGTATCCTTAAGCCTTCCATAAAAATCTCTTCAATGGATGCAATTCTACCTTCTTTGATTATCTTGCCAAGAGGTGTTCTGGGAATCCATTCCTCAAGGTTTACTGATTTCCTTCGTGAATACTTTCTTCTACGACGTCTCAAGTCTTTTTACCTCCGTTGAGCGATGTAGTTATCTCCTTTTCAACTTTTGCAAAATGTTTAGGGAATTTTTCTGGGTGAAGCTTTTGCTTCAAGTATTTCGAGAATCTACTCTGATATTCTTCAGGATTAGAGGCTAGAATTTCCGCATACTTTGCAATGTGCTCGCCTTTTATTCTTTCTTCATCTGGGAGGATCTCTTCATCATGTGGCACATTCACTCCAGCGTCTAGAACACCCTTTAACGCTGCAAAAACTCCGTTCTTTGTAGGGGGACTCAATCCTATGTCTAAGACTGCTTCCTCTACACCTTTTGCCTTAGCTTTCAACCCGCAAAGAAGACCGGTTAAGTAGGATGCCGGAATGTTTCCTGTCGGAGCTTTCCACCCGTAGTGTCTACTTAACTCCTTGCTATGTGCTGAAGCTATCACCTCATCTCCTTGAGGTTTAGCCACAATTATTTGGACAGTTATGCTCTTGAGTGAGTTGCGGGTTACTAAGCGTGGTTTTCCGGACAGCAACAATGCTTTTCTTGCGTGGTAATCTGTTTTTCCTTTTCTTCTTCTTCGGAATGGAACACAATAACGTGGACCTTTCGCCATCAATGTTTCCTCCAGAGTTCATGCGTCTTCAAGTATCGCTCCATGTCGGCAATGGATACAAACCTTCCGCTACTTGCGATATTATACATTCTCCGATACGCGTTTTCAGTGATTGTTCTGTTGGCTTTTAGTTCACGGAGTCTCCTTCTTAAGGCTCGAATCTTGTTCATCCAGGCTTTTTTCTTGGAGATTTTTGCGTGGGCTGAACTGCCTCTGCTGCCGGGTCCACGTCTTCGTCCCTTCTTTTTCTTTTCATGCAGAATGCGTGCTCTTACGCGGCTTACACCTTTTTCTGGTAACCGTTTAACAACACCTTCATGAATTAGTTTCCGGATTTCCTCTCTGGTTATAGCTACTTCTACATCATCTATCCGTTCAGGATTTATCCATACTCGATTCTGTCCAACTTTCAGTATCTGTGCTGCCAGACGCCTCTGGCTTTTAAGATTTGTCATCGTTTTTCAGTTCTCCTTCTACGTTTTTTAGTCGTCTTTTGCTTGTGTTTTGTTTTGTCTCTTTCTGATGCTTTCTTCTCTTCTTCCTTTTCCTCAGGTTTTTCTTCTTCCACTAGCTCCTTCTCTTCTTCTCTAGTTACTTCCCTGACTTCTTTGAAGTTCAGAATTTTTATCTTCTTTTTTCTTGCTTCAACAAGAATTCTAGCTCTTTTTCTTTTGCCAACTGTGTGTGCAATTCTTATGGCTTGAGTTTTCGGATTGATTTTTTCAAGCTCTGCAACATTATATGTGAGAACATCTTTGTAGCCTGATGGATGGAGACCTCTTGCAGCTTTTGGCCCTCTGTATCCAACGCTTACGGTAGGCGGCCAACCCTTAATTTTCCTTCGCATTTTGTTGTCTATTCCTCTCGGTCTACGCCAGTTTTCGTGTAAACGCTTGTACCGCCAGCTTTCCTGTCTGACGAATTCATGTTTCTTCTTTTTCATGCGTTTCCTCAGTTTCAGCGCTTTTTGCAAAGTAGCTGTGTCTTGCTCCATCATTCTTCCATCCCTTCGCTTTTTTCATTAACATATATGCCGTCTAAGAAAACACGGGGATCTTTTCTTTTCACCTTGGTTCCTTGTTCAATATTTGCTGCGGTTTGCCTTACTTCTTCAAGATTTATGCCTTGAACGATTACATCTTCGCTTAGAACCTTAACTTGAACATCACCCATTATCCTAACTTTTCTTGGGCTTCGTTCACCTGTAAAATTTTCAATTAGAATGGTTTTATCCTTAACTTTAACTGATATTGGGAAGTGTGAGAACACTATTTTTAGTTTACACGTGAAACCCTGCCTAACTCCGGTAATCATGTTCTGAATGTGTGAATAAAGGGTGCCTACGAGGGCTGCCTCTTTTTTTCTTGGCCACTCAGCCCAAATACGAACGGTTTTCCCTTCGAGTTTGATTGAAATTGGAGCGTGAGAGAAGTCACGAGTTAATGCTCCCTTTTCACCTTTAACTGTGACTTTACGTCCATCTACTGATATCTCTACATTATCCGGGATCTGAATAGTTTTGGAGACTTCTACGGTTCGCATTCAAGGCACCTTTTTTAATAAGCGAGTGCTAGTAACCTACCTCCGACGTGTTTTTCCTTCGCATTTTTGTGAGAGAGCACTCCCCTCGGTGTTGACACAATTAGTATGCCTACATTTCTTGAGGGAAGGAACTTCTTCTCCCATTCTTCAAATTCATCTACTTTAACTGGGAAACGTGGTCTGATAGCTCCGCATTTGTTTATTCTTCCCAATAGCTGCACCTTAAACTTTCCGGAGCGCGTATCATCAATGAATTCGAATTCTCCAATATAACCGTTCAACTGCATAATCCTGAGAACCCTGCCTAAAAGTTTCGAGGCTGGATTGATTATGCACTCACGTTTGTTACGCATCTCGTTGTTTATGATTGTTGTTAAACCATTTGCCAGAGTATCCATCTTATCTTCCCCGTTATTCATACTTCCTGAAACCAAGGCTTCTTGCTACTTCCCTAAAACATCGCCGACATAAATATAAATTATAACGTCGAATAATAGGTCCATAAGACCCACATCTAATACATCGTCTTGTTCCTTTGCCATATTTTCTTTCCTTTTTAGGTTTCTTCTTGCCCACATGAATCGCCCCAACAGTTATACTATTTCAACGCTTAAGGAATCTTTAATGAACACCAAGGCTTCTTCTGGTGTTAAGATATGCTTTGAACCGATTCTCGCTTTTTCTCTCCGCCTCTTTCTTACTCGATACCCAGGACGACTGAGGGAAACGCAAACATCCATACCGAATATGCCAATTTCAGGCTCATATCTTACTCCACGAATTTCTATGTGTTCTTTTATGCCGAATGAGAAGTTACCATGCTTGTCGAAGCTCCTCTTGGAGATTTTGTTGTCAACAACTGGCAAAACCTTTTTCAGGAATTCTATTGCCTTCTGTTTTCTAAGCGTTACAATACATGCTATTGGTTCACCTTTTCGTATTCCAAACTCTCTAATAGTTTGCTTGGCATTTCTCTTACACGGATTTTGACCTGTCAACTCTTTCAGAACTTTTGTGGCTTTTTCCAGAGGTTCCCCGGACTTTCCAACGCTGATGTTAACAACGACTTTTTCGATTTTCGGTTTAAGCATGGGGTGTTCTTCCCATCTCGTTAGTATTTCATTTTCAGACAATCTGAGCTTCCTCCGGCATAGATATTAATGGGTGTTCTTCACCTATCGCAAAAACGAAATTCAAGATTGTTTGATAACGATTTCCTTTTTCGTCTTCGATCGTTACAATGGTGTTCCTACGCTTCTTCCCCTTCGTTTTTTCTATTTCAATTATCTTGCCATGTTTTCCGATGTTTTTACCACTTGTTATTATTGCAAAGCTTTTCTCTTTCATTTTTATCTGTTCTACGATTTCTCTTTCTGGCAATCTTATTTTCACAGTGTCTAGGGTTTCATATGTGTCCTCTTGTGGGTTTTTTGGGTCAGCAACCTTCATGACTATATTTGAGCCGTCATGTAGGTTGAGTTGTATATGTCCGTTTCTAACAACTTTTTTGTTTTCTATTCTGCACAGCTTAAAGCTTGATTCTTTCTTGTTTATCGAATGAAGGATTAAGCCTTTGCTGGAGGGCACCACACGAAAGGCCTTGTCGATTTCTAACAGAGAAATGACATCCATTAAGCCCACTGGGAAGTCATCTTCTCGCCTGACCTTGCCATCAACATATACCTTTCCTTGCGAAACTATTGTTTTAGCCTCTTTCCTTGTTTTAGCAAACTTGAGAATGTCACGTAGGACTATGGCTAAGGGTAGACAGTTTTCAAGAGAATGCGGTCCAGGGGAAGGCTTCACAACCCAGAAGAACTCTTTTCTATGGATTGGCCAGAACCTTGGTGCGGGTTTGCGTTTTAACCCTGTGGATCCTCCTTTGCTACCTAAATCATTTCCCTCCTTTGGTTTTCTTGGTTGTCTTGCGTCCTACCCTTGTTTTTTCAGCTTTCGGCTTCTCTTCCTTTCTGGTTTTTTCGGTCTTCTTTTTCCTAGTTCTCTTCGTCTTTTTCCGTTTTTTAAGTTTTACTTCTACTTTCTTTTTTGCTGGCTTTTCAGTTACTTTCTTTTTCCTTCTTTTCGGTTTCTTTTTCGGTATTTCCTCTTTCAATGTTTCTTTTGTTTCCGCAACCTTTTTTGAGAGAGGTGTCTCTGCAACCTTAGTTGTTTTGTAAGCTTTTCTTTTCCTTTCTAAAACCTGCTTTCGCCATTTATCTTCGAGGTTTAATTTTGTTATCATAACCTTTGAAGGGTGAATGGGAACAAATATTGTGGTTCCATCAACTTTTTCTCGCGTCAATCCTTCAATGTAAATCTTGTATTTTTTTCTATCTATCCGGGTGACCTTCCCTTCGAATCCCTTGTGGTCTCCTCGCATTATGCTAATAGTATCTCCACTTCTGGCTGGCAGTGTTCTCACCCCATGCGAAGCTCTTAGTTCCGGTGAAAGTGGTGCTGCGAAATGTTTGTAGCGTATGTGGTCTGGTGCTTGGAAAAGCATTTTTCTTTGTTTCGTTGGTTTCGTTACGGGTTTCATTGCTTTCATGTTCTGCCTCCTATACTATTATGCTGGCTGCACTTGCTATTCTTGGCCATCTTTCAGCAGCCTCTTTTGCAACTGGTCCACGAACTTCTGATCCCTTCATTTCTCCATCTGGGGTTATCACTACTGCAGCGTTATCTTCGAATTGAATCCAGATACCGTCAACCCTTCGGTAGGGTTTTCTTTGTCTTACAACTACTGCTTGAAAGATTTTCTTTCTCATGTCTGGCGTTCCACGTTTAACTGAAACGGTTATCCTGTCGCCTACTGCAGCTGATGGAACACGTCGTAAACGTCCTTTGTAACCCATAACCTGGATTAGCCTTAGTTCTTTGGCTCCGGAGTTATCTGCACATTTCAGAACTGAGCTAACTGGCAGTCCTCTGGAGGTTTTCGGTCTTTGCCCAATCATTCCTTTAGCAACTAATGCTCTCATTTTTGCCCTTGCAGCCACTTCACTTTTCCTCCATTTTCTCAACGACGACAAATGAGACTGTTTTGCTTATTGGGCGGCATTCAGCTATTTTAACGTGGTTTCCTTCCTTTGCGTTTATGCACGGTGGATTGTGGCATGGGATGCGACTGTGTTTTCGCTCATATCTCTTGAACTTTGGAACATATTTGAGATAATCACGTTTCACTGTGACTGTTTTATCCATTCTTGCGCTGACAACCACTCCTTCTAAGACTCGGCCCCTTATTGAGAGATCACCATGGAATGGACAGTTTCTGTCAGTACATGTTTTCTTCGGCTTTTTGAAGATTAGTGACATTACCATAATCTCCTAATACGTTTTTTAAGGCGGTCTTCCGGTCGTTTTACAAGAAGTTTACCGTCAATTTCAACAACTGTTCCACCAAATAATTCGAAGTGAAAAACAGCTGAATTTTTTATGATTCTTTTTTGTTCTCCCTTATGCAGAATTACAAACGTGTTTTTTGTTTCATCTATAATCCTGCCAGAGATTCCTACATATCCTTGATGGCTACTTTCTGCAACTGTAGCTTTTGTTCCGATGAATTCGGAGCATATTACGTTCGGCCTCACTTTCATTTCCTTTTCTTCCTTCTAGTCTTCCCTTCTGCAAGTCCAAGTTTTCTTTCGTGCTCAATGGTCAGTATTCGGGCAATTGCTTTATGCAGCTCCTTTATCCTAGCTGGATTTTCTATTGTTCCTCCTGCCTTTATCATAGTCTTTAATCTGAGAAGCTCTGTTCTAAGTTCATTTACCCTTTTCATTTTTTCTTCAGAAGACATGTCACGTATTTCTTTGACCCGTAATATTGGCATTTACTTGGCTGCCTCCTCTCTGCTTGTTTCTTTAGGTTCTTCAGCTTTTTCAGTAGATGTTTCTTCTTCCGCTTCTGTCTCTGGCTCCGCTTCTGCTTCTGGAAGGCTTTCAACTATTTTGGGTCTGTCCGGGAACTCTGCATCTGGAGGCATTATTCTAACTTTCACGCCAAGCGTACCTGGTTTTAGTTGAACGTGAACTTCAGCTTTTCGCGTGTATTTTAATGGTGGATATCCGCATTTCGGTAAGTAGCCAGCTCTAAACTTCTCATATCTCGACCTATCGGTTCTTAGTTTTCCACTTATGATTATTTCCACGCCGAGGGCTCCAGCTTCCATAACTTGGTTCAGTGCCCAATACCCTGAGCGTCTGAAATGTATACCTCTCTGCAGAGCTGACGCTATGCGCGAGGCAACAACATAAGCATTTAATTCTGGAATCTCCATTTCAGAAACAGAAATTTGAGGGTTTGGAACATTGAACTTCTCTTCCAAAATTTTTGCAAGATCTCTTATCGTCCCTCCGCCACGGCCTATCACTAAGCCTGGACGCATAGCGTAGATTACTATATGCGTTCCCAGAGGGGTTTTTGACATATTCACTCCGCCATAACCCGCCCTCATAAGTTCTTTCTTGAGGAACTCATCTATTTCATTCTTTTTTATTGATTCTGATATGAAATGCTTGACAACCGACATCATACTTCCCCTCCTGTCTCCGATTGTTCTTCCAAGGCTACTTCAATATGACACAAAGTCTCAATTTTCGGTGAACTCCTCCCAAAAGCTCGCGACATATATCGCTTAATTTTTACGCCTGGATATGCTGACGTGTGAATTATACGAAGTCTTTCAGTATCCAAGCCTTTATATTCAGCGTTAGCCTCTGCTCCTTCAAGTACCTTTAGAATGTTTTTTGCTGCTTTCACAGGATATCTACCGGCATAAGCCTTTTCCAGTCCGCGGCGATGCCCAGCCTTCTTCTTAAATCTTAAGAAGGGAACAGGCTTCTTCTTGGCAATAACATCCTTAAGATACTGTTTTGCTTTAGTAAGCATCATTCCTTTAATTGTTTTGCATACCTCCCGCGCCGATTTAGGGGATACTTTAACCTCTCTTCCGCTTGCCTTAACTGTTTTTTCCGGGTCTAATTCCCCTTCCGTTATGGAATATCCCCATTTTGGCACTCTATAATCTCTCCAACTGTGCAATCCAACAGCAGTTCGGTGATTTATATGGTTTTCCATAATCCCAAATGGTTTTTCATACTCACTGTTCTTTTCGTTTTCTACACAATCTTTTCCCGTCTACACCTGCAACATACTCAAAAGCCTACTTCCAACAGTTTGCACGCTTCCTCTAACGTTTCAGCCACTTTCACAGGGAAATCGCTGTTTTCCGTCTGGAATAAAGCTGACTCAATGTTTTCTTAAACCTCCACTTTGGAGTTTTTTGCGTCTAAATAGCTGAACCAGAAGGATTACAGATACGACGCATTCACACCTGCGTTAAACGGTGTTATGGTAGACTCGGACATCAGTCAAAATGTTGGGTTCTTTCATCATCGGATGAAGAAGAATATCCTTTCTTTAAGCATCATATCTCGGAGCAAATGTCGAAATTTGAGTATAAATGTATGGTTACAGATGATTCTCGGAAAAATAACAGCCATAGGTTGTTTCCATCAGTCTATTTTCTCCACAAGTCCGAAACACGACCAGCCTTCACAAGTTTCCACTTGCCGAAGAAGTCCTTCTTGTAAAAATGGTATAAACCGCAGCGAGTGCACCGCATAATCCGTCTACCTTTCTTGAAATCAACCTCAAACAACTCAAGAGGTGAACTGCAGTCAACACACTTACCCTTGTAAGTTTTCTCAGATTTTTCATTCATCCAGAACCCGTTCCTACAGAGTTAGAATAAGATTATTCAATGTTTAAAACTTGTTAAACACACTAATGTATACATCTGAATTTGGTTTGAACCATAGCTATTAAATATATGCTCTGCAGATAAAATGGGAGATGGGGAAAAATGTTGTCAATGCTCTTGTCTCAAATAGAACAAGCTGGATGGTTTATTGGACTTGGATTTGTCTTTGTATTTCTGGCTATTGCATAGTTTATCATAGCCATACTGCTTTGCATATGGATTTATAGAGACGCTGAATCGAGAGGAATGAGTGGAGCATTATGGTTAATCATAGTCCTAATCGCTGGCATCATAGGACTAATAATTTATCTTGTTGTTAGAAAAGATAAGAAAACAGCAGCTCAACCACCGCCACCACCGCTATAGTTTCCACTTTTTCTGTTCCAATTTCAAAGTGATTATTTGCCTGTTTGTGTCTGCAAATACTCGTAGAGCTGTTTAGAGTAATTTGCAATCCCATCAACGCGTTTAGCTAATTCTTCGACTTTCACTTAAAGTCTAACAATCCTTTCACGGAGGGCCATAACCTCTTTTCCAATATCTTCTTCAGACATAAACACCACACTTTGCGCTATTAATTGCTGAGATACTTATTATCTTCGCTGAAAAAGCCTGACTTCAATTTAGACCGCGATGAGTAGAAATATTAATAGCTTCTTTGATTACCTAATGTTCAAACCTTTAGGAAGTTGATTGAATGTCGAAACTTCAAGAGTCCCCTGAGTTTGATGAGATAAAGGTTCTGGAAGAGACTCTAAGCGTAGATGATACCAAGAAGATACCAACACCGATAAGGGCAAAATACGTCCTTGAAGGTGACGTAGTTTATCTGCACAAGGATAATGGAACAAAAGAAAGAATTGGCAGTTTAGAGTATTGGAACAGAGTGAAAAAATTCCAGACACATAAACGAGTACGATTAAACACAACTATCGAGCATAAAAAAGATGTTTTAAGTTGCGGTCTTTGTGATCAACATAAGAATTCTACGGCGTTGCTGAACATAGTCCTAACCAACAGATGTAATCTAAGATGCTGGTATTGCTTCTTTTATGCTGAGAGGGTTGGTTTTGTTTACGAACCAACGATTGAAGAGATTGGGAAGATGATTGAAGTGGCGACAAGGGTTAACGGGTATGCGCCGCCGATTCAACTCACTGGTGGAGAGCCTACTTTAAGGGAAGATCTGCCTGAAGTGATAAAGTTATGCAAGGATATGGGTTCACCTCACGTTCAGCTTAACATAAACTCTGTAGAACCAGGGATAAAGTATTACTTGGATCCTAAGGCTGCAGTAAAGGAAGTTAGAAAATGGAAAGAAGCAGGGTTGAACACAATATACACTTCTTTTGATGGAATAGATCCTAAAATTAATTTCAAGAATCATTACGAAACCCCTTTTGCCTTGGAAGTTTACTCAAAAGCTGGAATTAACAGCACAGTTCTGGTGCCTACGGTTTTCAAAGACAATCTGAAAGAGGTGCAGAAGATAGTGAAGTTTGCAGCTATGCATACTGATAAGGGGGTAAAAGGTGTTAATTTCCAACCGATTTCAATCGTTGGTAATACTCCTAAAGAGAGAGAAAAACTCAGAGTTACTCAATCGGATGTTATAGACGAGTTGAAAGTTTTTGGTTTGAAGACTGCTGATTGGTTTTCCATTCCAGCTGTAGATGTACTTGCTGACATCATTGGTGGCGGAAAGGAGAATCATGTTCACTTTTACAATAATGAGAAATGTGGTGTAGCTTCATACGCATACGTAGATGGTGATAAGCTATATCCAATCACTGATTTCATTGATGCTGACAAATTCTTAGAAGATTTACACAAAGTTGATAAAAACATTTTACATAAGGCGAGTTTTGCTTTAAGCCTAGTGCCGAAAATGATACAGACAAGAGATCGGAGGAAGTCTTTAGTTAAGAAGATACACAAGTATATAGTTAAAGATGAATTGCCGAATGGCATTAGGATTTCTAACATGCTCGATGAGATAGTAGAAAAAGGTAATTACTCTACTCTGGGCGAGTTCCACCAATACTTCTTGTTCTTTGGCATGATGCATTTCATGGATCCTTATAACTATGACATAAACAGGGTTCAAAGGTGTTGCATTCACTACGGCTCACCAGATGGGAGGGTTATACCGTTCTGCACTTACAATGTTTTTCCAGAAATCTACAGGGATGCCATACTGAAGGAAAACAGAGTTAAAGAAACAAAGCTAGAAGGAAAATTGAAGAAAGAGGAAAAGAAAAAGGCAAGGGACGTTGCTGAATTCAGGCATATGATAAAAGAGGTAAAAAACTCTGATCTTTACAAGTCATACTATAGAGGGCTATTGTAGATGTTTAATTATCAGGAGTGTACCAGAACCCATGATACATTTCATGTGTGGATCGGAAGCACTCATAGTTGTCGAGAAGAGAATTGGCATTGAATAGCGCGCGCTAAAAGGCGTTGTCACATTCCTTTCATTAACTGGTTTATTATTACCAGTTTCTGGATTTCAGTTGTTCCCTCATATATCTCTGTTATTTTTGCACAGCGGTGGAAGCGTTCAACATGGTAATCTGCTAGATAGCCGTATCCACCATAAATTTGTATTGCATCGTCTGTTACTTCCATTGCAACTCTGCCTGCAAAGGCTTTTGCCATAGAAGTTGCCGTTGAGACGAATTTTCCTTGGTCATACAACCAAGCCGCCTTATAAGTTAACATTCTTGCAGCTTCGATTTTGATTGCCATCTCAGCCAGTTTGAAGGATACTCCTTGGAACTTGATGATTGGTGAGCCGAATTGTTTTCTGGTTTTAGCGTATTGGAATGCACGTTCAAAGGCTCCCTGGGCCATGCCCACAGCTTGGGCAGCAACGGTAATTCTTGTACCGTCGAAAAGTTCAAGAGTGTAATAGAAGCCCTTGCCAAGTTCGCCTACCAAGTTGTTTTCAGGTACTATGACATCGCTTAGTGAGAGGGCACCTGTAACGCACGGTCTGATGCCCATCTTACCATGGAGTTGTGTAGCTTCAAATCCCGGTATGCCTTTCTCAATCAAGAATGTGCTTTGACCCCTGTGCGAAGGCACAATCTTCAGATCTGTTTGGCAAAGTACTATGAACGTGTCAGCTATCGGGGCGTTCGTTATGAATTGTTTATCGCCGTTAATAATCCATTCATTTCCGCTTTTCACGGCTTTTGTGTCCATACGTCTTATGTCGCTTCCATGTTCAGGCTCCGTGACGGCTGCAGCACAAATTGCGTCGCCTCTGGCCAACGGAGGGATATACTTTTTCTTCTGTTCTTCGGTTCCATGTTTTAACAGGATGTCTGGAACCATCAGGATTCCAAGCGACATTGCAGCTCCAAGTCCCGGGTCTGTCCTGCACATTTCCTCGACTGCTATAGAATCTTCTAGGAGGCCGTATCCTTGGCCATCATACTCTTCGGGAACCCTCAAGCTTGTGAACCCTAGTTTGGCTGCTTTTTTGTAGAGTTCCATGGGAAATTCTTCTTTTTCATCAAGCTCCAAGGCCAGTTCTGGTGTAAACTCCTTTTCACAGAACCCTCTAACAGCTTTTTTGATTTCCTTCTGTTCCTCATTTAATTCAAAATGCATTCCTACTTTCTCCTTTCCAATTAGAACTATGCTTTTTGTCCTTTTAACTCATATATTTTATCTTTCACTAAAGGCACTATTTTGAACAGATCTTCGATAACACCATAGTCAGCGAAGCTGAAGATAGGAGCTTTGGAGTCTTTGTTTACGGCTATTATCAATTCTGAATTTTTCATTCCGAGAACATGTTGAAAGGCTCCGCTTATTCCAAGAGCAATGTAGAGTTTCGGTTTTACGGTTTTTCCGGAGGAACCTATTTGACGATTGCTTGGGAGCCATCCTTTGTCCACAATTGGACGTGAACAGGCAAGCACTCCTCCAAGACTCTTCGCCAAATCCTCTGCAGTAGGCAGGTTACTTTCGTCCTTTATGCCGCGTCCAACACCAACCAGCACGTCTGCAGCTGTTATGTCAACTCCACCTGGAGGAGGCAAAACATATTTAACAAAACGTTTCTTGGTTATCTCCTCCGTAAATGAAAAAGGACTTTCAATTATTTCGCCATTCAAAGCTGGCTTTTGAACTTCAAAGGCTGCTTGACGGACAGTAACAACGTAGCCTTCAGCTTTGCGGACTGTTGCCCTAACATTCACTTTGCCCCCGTACATTTGTCTGGTTATGAACAGCGTTTCACTTTCAAACCCTATGTCTATGCAGTCTGTTGCAAGGGGCAGTTTCAGAGAGGCTGCAAGGCCTGGAGCTAAATCCACACCAAAGGCTGTATGCCCTATCATCATTAGTAGTGGCTTACGTTCGCCAATTAGGTTTGACAGCACTTTCTTGTAAGCTTCGGAGTTAAAGTTCTCTAATCTTGTATCTTCAACTAGCAGAACCTTCTTTGCATATTCTGAAAGAGCTTTAGCTTGTTCTTTGACTTCTTTGCCCAGCAAAACCGCTGTCAAATCAGCGTTTGTTTTCTCAGCAAGCTCCCTTCCCTTTGTTAACATTTCAAACGTTATGTCTCTGATTTGCCCCTGTCTATGCTCTGCCAGAACAAATATTTCCCTCATTTATATCAGCCCCCTTGATTTGATAATCTCAACAATTTTGGCTGCAACCTCTTCTGGAGTTCCCTTAATGAATTCTGCCTGTTTCTCCACTGGAGGCATAAACATCTTCCCCATCTTTATCCAAGAACCTGCTTCACCAACATCGTCTTCGCTTAAGCCTATGTCAGCCAAGGCCTGAACCTTTATCTCCTTCTTCATGGCTTTTCTAATGCCCAAGATGGAGACATATCTTGGCTCATTTATTCCTGTCTGAACAGTGAGAACAGCAGGCAATTCCAACTCAACTATTTCTTCCAATCCTCCCTCCAATTCACGATTAACCTTGACAACACCATCGCCTAACTCAACTTTCTTAACCATCGTAGCATACGAAATTCCAAGCATTTCCGCAAGCACAGGTCCAACCACCGTGTAGCCGTCATCACCAGCCAGAGCCCCAGTTAATATCAAGTCAAAAGGTAAACTCCTGATCACACTGTGCAAAATTCTTGCAATAGCATAACCATCAGAACCTTCAAACTTCGCATCCGTCAATCTTATAGATTTATCTGCACCCCTAGCCAAGCACTTTCTCAATGTACTGTCGGCATCCTCAGAACCCACAGTTATTGCTGTGACTGTGCCTCCATTTTTCTCCTTAATACGAACTGCTTCTTCTAACGCGTAGTCGTCACATTCATTAATGTCAAAGACAAGCCCAGTTAGTTCTATAGCCTTACCTGTATCATCAATTTTTATCTCCGCTTCCGCTGTTTCTGGAACATGCTTCACACAAACAATTATATCCAAACTCTTCGCCTCTCAAACGCAAGATTTCCGTTCAGCATTATCGCTTTTTCGTGTATTTTCACTTGATTCCATATAATCTTTGCTGACTTCATCTTTCAGTTTCAATGATGAAAAGTATAAAGGAATCTAAATGCCTGTTTACAACAATTTCAGCAGCTTACTTTTTGTTCGGCTTAATCTTCTGTTTAATGGCGTTGCGTTTTTCAGCTGGTAGAGGTCCGAATTTCTTTATTCTTTCAGTAAACCTTGTGAACAGGTCTGCAGCTTTTTTGTAGACTGGTAAGGGTATGTAACTGTATCGGATTCGCATACCTTTGATGTCAAACTCTGCTAGTGAACGCTTCATTTCAATCATTCGTTTTTTTGTAAACTTTTCATCCACATCTTGCTGTCCTTCAATTATTAGTATACCATCAACTCCAAAAGCAAATGCGGAAAGCAGATGTTTCAAGCCTAGGATGGCTGTTGATGGAACAGGCACAACTCGAATGTTCTCTGGGTAGTTGACGCGGTCAAGCCCCAGAAAGTCCATACCTGTATATCCAACGTTCTGTTCAACAAAGGCGACTATTCTGACTTCATCCGGTTTTTTATCACTCAGGACTCCTTTTAAGTGTGCCATTATCTGCTTAGTTGTTGAATTCTTAAAGTCTACAGCCTCTCTTGGACAGACGGGTATGCATGCGCCGCAACCAGTACACATGAAAGGATTGATCTTAGCTTCTTCATCTTGGATAGTTATGGCGTTTGAAGGACACGTTTGAATGCATATGCCGCAGCCATCACATAACTCTGGGACCACGTATGCTTTTTCAGGACTTGTAGTGATGTATTCACTTTTCAGGAACAGAGAAGCCTTGGAAGCAGCTCCTAAAGCATCTGAAACCGTGTCACGAACATCCTTGGGGCTTAGGGCGCAACCACAGGCAAAAACTCCTGTAATCAGTGTGTCAACAGGATCAAGCTTCGGATGCTTCTCTTGTACAAAACCATCTGCACCCAAAGAAAGCCTCATTTTTCCAGCAAGTTCCTCAAGCCCAGAAGGTGGAACCATAGGTGTTGCCAAAGCAACCAAATCAAATTCTTGTTCCGCCACGTTACCAGTCAATGTGTCTTCAGCCAAAACAACAAGTTTGCCTTCTCTGTTTTTCCAGATTTCAGCTACTTTACCCCGCACAAAAACAACTCCTTCTTCTTGGTCTCGCCAATAAAGCTCCTCATAACCCTTGCCCGTAGCCCTAATATCTGTATAATAAATGTGAATGTCTATTCCAAGCATCTTCTTGAGCAAGAAAGCCTGCTTCAAAGCGTACATGCAGCAAATACGGCTGCAATACGAAATGTAATTTTTGTCCCTTGACCCTGCGCAGAGAACTACCGCCATTTTTTTCACGTCGCTGCCGTCGGCCCTCTTCACGTAACCACCTGTTGGGCCAGAAGCTGAAACAAGCCTCTCTAAATCCAACATGGTTATGACATCCTTGTAAACGCCATATCCATAGTTCTCAAGCTTCCGAGCGTCATAAAGCTCATAACCTGTAGCCATAAGAATAGCGCCTATATTCAAATCAATTGTTTTTCCTTGGTCTTCCAAGTTTATGGCTTTGGATGGGCAGAGCTGCTCGCATTTTCCACATTTCGTGCAGGAGTTAAAATCTATCACGTAAGCAGATGGCACAGCCTGTGGAAATTCCATGTAAACCGCTTTTCTCAGTGACAACCCTTCATTAAACTCGTCCAATGCAGTCACTGGACACACCTTCGTGCATACGCCGCAGCTTCTACACTTGTCCACGTCTACGCCTCTGGGTTTCATGAAAACCTTCACGTTGAAGTTGCCTGGACGCCCATTGACCTCTTGAACCTCAGCGTAAGTAAGCAGGTTTACATGTGGATTCCTTCCAACTTCAGCCATTCTAGGAGTAAGTATGCATTGGGCACAGTCAAGGGTTGGAAAAACCTTCGTTAGCTTTGCCATATTACCTCCTATACTCGGCTTCCTCTCTACAACATGAACTTTAAAGCCTAGATAGCCAAGTTCAAGAGCTGCAGTTATCCCAGCTATTCCACCGCCTACAATTAGGATTTCTCTCGAGCCTTTTTCACTTATGGTTTCTAGACGTTCAAGTTCTCGGCTCCGCTCATAACCGCCTTTAACTAGGGTTACGGCTTTTTTTGTAGCTTCTGCAGAAGATTGTGGACCGTGCACCCATGAGCACTGTTCCCTTATATTGACAAAATCAAGCATGTACGGATTCAAGCCTGCTCGTTCCAGAACACTTTGAAAGGTTACGAGGTGCATTCTTGGTGTGCAGCTGGCAATTACAACTCTATCTAAATTGTTCTTTTTTACTGCGTCTATTATCATTTCTTGGGCTGGTTTAGAACATAAGTATTTGTGGTATTTAGCTACAATAACCCCTTTCCAGCTTCTAGCAGCTTCAATAACAGCCTTCACATCTACAACATCTCCTATGTTTCCGCCACACTCACAAACAAATATGCCGACTCTTGACAGATTTTTCTCCATTAACCGCGATCTCCAATTTCTTTGGTTCTTTTGATTCATACGAGGAAAACGCTTAAAAAATCTTATGTTCCCTTTCTAGACAAACGTGACCTTGAAATGAATGCACAGGAGCTTGTTAAAAAACATAAGTTGCTGGAATGCATCCAGTGCGGAATATGTACTGGAAGCTGCCCAGTCTCCAGAAAAGCAAACTTGAACATTAGAAAGTACATGAGAGAAGTCGCCTTCACAGGTAACCTAACTGTACCTTCCCAAGACGAGTTGTGGAGCTGCACAACCTGTTCGACATGCAGTGTTCGATGTCCAAAAGAATTAAATCCCTTCGAGTTTTTAATAGACATCCGAAGCATAGCCGTTGAGGAAGGACAGATTGCGCCTACAATTCGAGATGCGTTGGAAAGCGTTTTTAAAAATGGAAACCCGTGGGGAAGGATAAGAAGCAAGAGGTCCGATTGGACTCATGACTTAAATGTCAAGCATATCTCACAGGGCGCTGAAACCCTGTATTTCGTTGGTTGTACATCAGCTTACGACCCAAGAGTGCAAGAAATTGCGAAAAGTCTTGTGAGATGTTTCCAAAAGGCGGGAATAAGCTTTGGAATTCTCGGCGATGAAGAGAACTGCTGTGGAAGCGAAGTTTACGGGATAGGTGAAAAGGGGTTATTTGAGTTTTTGGTTGAGGAGAACCTAAGGATCTTCAGCAAATACAATGTAAAACAGGTGATTACAAGTTGTCCACATGCCTTCCACGCCTTTAAGAACCGATATGGACAGACAAGCTTCGAAGTTCAGCATCACACGCAGATACTTGTCAATCTAATAGAGAACGGGAAACTCACATTTTCAAAGGAAGTGAACAAAAAAGTCATTTACCACGACCCGTGCTTCCTAAGTAAACAAAACGGCGTCTACGATGAACCTAGAAAGGCTCTTGAAAGCATACCTGGCGTAACACTACTGGAGTTTGACCGTTCAAAAGAGAGAAGCCTCTGCTGTGAAGGCGGCGGCGGAAGGATGTGGATTGACATTCCGGGGGAACGCCTGGCAGAAATCCGTGTTAGGGATGCAGTCGAATCTGGTGCAGAAATACTGGCCACTGCTTGTCCATTCTGTCTCTTAACTCTGGAAGACGCTGTAAAAACCACGGGTTTTGAAGAGAAAATCAGAATTATGGACATAGCAGAACTACTTTCACTTGCTCTGTAACATCCACCAACAAATGTTTCCACAACAGACGACCGCATCTTGATTCAGTGAAAGCGAACTTATTTTAGATTCTTGAAACGTGAGCTAGAAGTGCCGTTTCAAGACCTCTACTATGGGTTAATTTATTATAGAAAAAAGCCTATAGATAGAACTATTTACAATTAGAATTAAGTGCTAATAAGAACGTGATGGCTGAATCGGATGCCCCACATTAAAAAAATAGAGCTTAAAGGCTTCAAGTCCTTCGGACCCAAAAATGTTAAAGTAACCCTAGATAAGGGTTTCACAGTAGTTACAGGTCCAAATGGAAGTGGAAAAACAAATATTATGGATGCAGTTTTATTCTCTTTGGGAGAGCTGAGCACAAGAAGACTGCGTGCAGAAAGTGCCGCCAAACTAATTTTCCACGGATCTGAGAAGGCTGGATTGGAAAGGTCGAAAAAAGCCAAGGTGATAATTCAGTTTGATAATAAAGATGGGCGTATACCAGTTGACACGGCAACCGTTACAGTCTCCCGTGAAGTCCAGAGAAATGGTCAAAGTGTTTATAGGCTTAATGGAAGAAGAGTCTCAAGAACCCACATTTTAGAAGTTCTTTCTGTGGCCGGAATAAGCTCTACAAGCCAAAATATAGTCATGCAGGGTACGATAACGCGGCTGACAGGAATCTCGTCTTTTGAGCGAAGGAAAATCATTGAAGATCTGGTTGGAATAGCCCAATATGATGCTGAAAAAGCTGATGCTGAAGAAAAAATGCAGGCAGCAGATCTTTCGATACGCACAGCCATGGGCAGAATAGATGAGGTACAGGAGAGAGTGGACACTCTTGAAAGGGAACGCAATGAACTCTTAAGATACGCTTTCATCGAAAGCGAGATAAAAAAGTTCGAAGCTGTGAAGCTATCCCACGACATATCACAGATTCAAAAGGTAATAAAAGAGTTTTCTTCCCAAGCTGATAAGGTTAAAACTAGAGTTGACAAATTGAAGCATCTTCGGGAGCGATTCAGGTTCCAGAGAAGAGGGATAGAAAGAGAATGGCGGAAACAAAGCGCAGTAATGGTTGAAGAAGGCGGTTCACAAGTAATAAAGGTTCAGATAAAAATCGGCGAATTGAAATCGAAAATAATTGAGCTGACAACAAAAATAAGTTCAGGAACAGCAAGCCTTGAAGGATTAACACGGGTTAGAGAAAACAATTTTGAGCAATATCAATCCATCAAAAAAGAGATTCGTGAAAACCGTCTGAAGATCCGGCGTCTAAGACGCAAATATGATCGGATATCCAAAGAAATCACTGAAAAAAAGGCTGAGCGTGACACCTTAGCTGAAGAGTCAGCTCAGCTTTGGGAAAAAATTGGAGAAAACAGCAGAAGAATTCATGAAATTGAGCATCAACTTGACGCACACTACAAGAAGCTTACATACTTAAAGTCCGAAAATGCGAAAAGCAGAGAAGCTATCAAGATCCGTAGAAGAAGACTGAAAAACCTAGTTACGCGAAAAGAAGCATTGGAATCAACATTCACTGAACTGGAAAATTCATTGACTGAACTTAGAAAAGTACAAAAGGAACAGAATACTCGCCTAAAAAACTTGGAACGAATGCGTGAACGTAGAAGTATACAGAAAAAAACCGTAGAGACAGAGATAGTTAAGGCTGGGAAAATAGCTGACTCGGCACGGGAAGCTGTAGTGGAGTTTGTGACACAAAGAGAACTTGCAGCAACTGTTGCAGCGGAAGAAAAAGCCCTCAGAAGTATTGAGGAACTAGGTGATTTAGGTGTTATCTCCGGCGTATACGGTAGGTTACGGAATCTAGTCAAAGTGGATAAAACGCATGAGCAGGCAATAGAAGCTGCGGCGTCAGGATGGCTTGACGCCTTAGTAGTTAAGGATTTTGACTCAGCGTTCACGTGTATAGAAACATTAAGAAAAATGAAACTTGGAAGAATAAAAATAATCCTCACTGAAGGAGTGCCAAGCCGTAAGTATTTGGAAACCCGGGAAGAAAGAGGTGTTGACGGTGCTGCTTCGTTCTTTGTAAAGTGTGCAAAGCGGTATGAGCCAGCCGTTAATTTCGTCTTCGGTGACACATTAATAGTCTCAAACGACAAGACCGCTCTAGCTCTATCCGGTGAAGGCTACCGCACTGTCACAGTTAACGGAGATCTGTATGAAGCTGGAGGTGCTCTTGAAAGCGGTTATTATCGTGCTCCAATAGATTTTTCCACTATTATTCCAAGTGAAGCTGCGATCAAAAGCCTTGATGAAGCTGTCGAGGCCCTTCACCAGCATCTCTCAAGAAGAAACAGTGATGTAACTTCTTTTGGCGAGGAAATTGATAGAACTCGCGTTGAAATTGCCCGGCTGTCGGAAACTATATCCACACTTGATGGTGAAATTGCAAGAGTTAAAAGAAGTGCTAGAAGATCAAGAGCTAACATTAGACGAGTAGGTAATCGTGTTGCACGTTTTAAGAAGGAAATTGAAAACGAGAAATCATCGATGTGGGTTCACAGTGCCGAAAGAAGTTCTATTCAAAAGGAGATGCGAAAACTTCAGAAGGATCTAGCTGGGCTAAGGCAGAAGGCTGATCCAACTCACATTCAAGAAATGGAAATTGAAAAGGGAAAACGAGATGAAGAACTAATCATTTTAAGACAGAGGCTAGGCACGATTCAAACAGAAATCTCAACTCTTCAATCACAATTCGACAGCGTTCTAAGGGTTGGATATAAGAACGCGAAAATTCAACTGTCAAAAGTTGAACAGCAACTAAGAAAAGTTCAAAAGGAAGTAGGGATTGCACTGCAAGAAAGAGAATCGCTAAATCAGGAGCTTACAGAGCTTGAGAAAACTCGTATTGAACTCTCCAAAACCGTCTTATCAGCAAGGGAAGAAACCAAGAAAATCACAGCTCAAATAGATGACATAGACAAAGAACTGCACAAGCTTGACTCGGAATATGAACCAACTGATCGATTGTTAAACCAGCTCCAACTGAAAATTCAAACATCATCACTTCAGCTTCAGCAACATTACAATCAGCTTAAGCAATTTGGCTACGAACAGCCATTGGACGTAACGCCAAAACAGGTTCAGGAAGCTGAAACATCCATGAGAATGATGCTATTTGAACTTGAAAGAATTGGCGCAGTAAACCAGCTTGCCTTGTCCCACTATGCCGAACAGATCTCAAGGTATAGAGACCTTTCTTTAAGGTTGAACGAACTTGAAAGGGAAAAACAGGCAATCGTGCAGTTCATGGATGAAGTTGAACAGAAAAAACGTAAGGTCTTCATGAAAGCCTTCGAAAAGATCAATCAAAATCTTCAAAAATACTTCTCAAAGGTTACTGGAGGCGGAGATGCCTCATTAAAACTTGAAAATATAGATGACCCCTTCTCAGGCGGCATAGACATGCTTGTTCAGTTTCCAAACAAGCCTTCAATAGTCGTGAGTGGAGCCAGCGGTGGCGAACGCTCAGTAGCGGCTGTTGCCTTCATATTCGCTCTAAAGGAGTTTACCCCCACTACATTCTATATCCTCGACGAAATAGATGCACATCTGGATGCTTTCCATGTATCAAAACTAGCTGACCTACTCCTAGAAGAGTCAGATAAAACCCAGTTCATAGCTATCACATTGAAGCCTGAAATGGTGAATAAAGCGCAGAAAGTCTATGGAGTTTATGGGCGCAACGGAGTTTCAAACGTTGTTTCAGCAAAGTTTCTGGAGGTGCCAAGCTGATGGCTGCAACCATTAAAAAACCATTCTATATGCGTCCGCCATTAAACATTCTCTTTGAATTTAGCAAACTTGAAAAACTCACACCTTGGAACATCAACATTGCATATTTGCTCAGATCATTCCTTAAAGAAATGGAAAAGACTGGACAAACAGACTTCAGAGCATCAGGCGTAGCCTTGGATTCTTCAGCTCTCATATACTTAATGAAGTCAAAACTTCTGTTGAAACTTGAAGAACCACCTCCGCCGCCAAAACCTCCAAAAGATTTTCTTCCCCCACCCTTATTTCTACCGTTAAGACATGAGTTAACTTCAACAACCATACGACATCTGCTGGAAGTTCTAGACGATGTTTTAAAAGGTGAAAAATTCACCCCTCTATCAAAAACCTTTCCAGAACCCATTCTGCCAACCCCTTCAGAAATTCTACCACAGCTAGACTTGTATCTAATGGAAATTGAACTGCAAATGGAAAAGCTCCACGCATCCCTTTCGCATATGGTGAAAGGGACAGGGATAATAGAGTTCTCCATTTTGACTAAAAACAAGGCACGGTTTGAAGCCATCCGTACATTTATTGTTTTGTTGTTCTTGGCGCAGGATGGAAGGATAAACCTATGGCAAGACGAGGAATCCGAAGAGATATACATAACCATTAACCTTGATCCAATGGAATCCAAATAGTTGTGAAGTAAATTGAAGGATTTCTTTCGCTCCTAAAAATTTCACTTCAGTCATGTGAAGTTGCGTTTAAATATGATGACTGTAACCATTTTGTAGCGAATTCGGGTGGTGCTTGCAATCAAAAAAATCATTGTAACAACAGCGTTAATATATGCAAACGGCGAAATCCATCTGGGACATATCACTTCTACATATCTACCAGCCGATATATTTGTGAGATACTGCAGACTAAGAGGAGACAACGTAATTCATGTAAGCGCTACAGACGATTTCGGGACACCCATACTAGTAGAAGCTGAACGGACAGGGATAAGCCCAGAAGAATTTGTGGCTTATTGGAACAAGAAAGACATTGAAGACTTCGAAGACATAGGAATATCCTTTGACATATTCTATAAAACAAGCTCCAAAGAAAACATAGAACTCACACAATATTTCTTCACAAAACTCTACGAAAAAGGATATATCTACAAACAATTTGTGTGGAACCCCTACTGCGAAAACTGCAAGAAATTCCTACCCGACCGCTACGTCAAAGGTATATGCCCTTACTGCGGTGCAACTGGACAATATTCAGATAGCTGCGAAGGATGTGGAAGGACATTGCAGTCTGGAGAAATTCTGGATCCCCATTGTGCCATCTGCGGCTCAAAACCCGTGAGAAAACAAAGCCAACATTATTTCTTCAAGCTCGCCGATTTTTCGGATCATCTTGAGAAGTGGTTGATGGAAAACGAGAGCCTTCAACAAGAAGCTAAAAATTATGTGCTGAACTGGGTAAGAGAAGGCTTGAAAGACTGGGACATAAGCCGTGACATACCTTGGGGCATACCTATCCCCTTGAAACAGGCAAAAGGAAAAAAGCTTTACGTGTGGTTTAACAACCACCTTTGCTACATTTCAACTGTCCTGAAATATTTTGGAGACAAAGGATTAGATGGAAAACAAGCGTGGAACTCATCAAAAATTTATCATTTCATCGGAAAAGACATAGTGTATCATCATTATCTGTTTCTACCTGCCATGAGAATGGGAGTTGGAGAGTTTCGATTACCCGATTTCATCCCAACGAGAGGTTACTTTACGCTTGAAGGGCAGAAATTTTCTAAGAGTCGAGATTGGTATATAAGTGTAAGAGAGTTTATCAATAAGTTTCCTCCAGATTATCTAAGATATTATTTAGCGGCGATCACACCTTACAGTCAATCGGATGTGAACTTCGACTGGGAAGACTTCCAAAAAAGAATAAATAATGAGCTCATAGCTAATATTGGTAACTTCATACACCGAGTTTTAACTTTCATCTGGTCAAATTACGATGGAGAAGTTCCTGAGATTGAGGCTTTTGATGAGTTAGATCGACAACTAATAGAGAAACTTAAAGTAGCGGTGAACGATGTGACACAAGAAATCGATAAAATAGAATTAAGCAGAGGGCTAAAGAAGATCCTCCAATTTTCCTCCTCCTGCAATCAGTACTTCCAGCGGAAAAAGCCGTGGGCTAACAAGGAGAAAGCGAAGACAACTCTTTACCTGTGCATTAACGTGGTTAGAAGCTTAGCCATCCTGTTGGAACCCTACATACCTTTCTCGGCTGAAACCCTTTGGAAACAACTGAACTTGGAAGAAACTGTGCATAAACAAAAATGGAATACAGCCTCTGAATTGAAGATCTCCAGCAAACATAAAATTGACAAGCCTACGGTTCTCTTCCAAAGAGTGCAAGATAAGGACATAAGGGAAGAACGAGAAAAACTGGAAAGGCTGAGCACAAGAGCATAAAAATAAACCAAGTGCACGCAATGGCCTTAACGTTAAATGCTCTCACAGATATACATAGCTATCTGGAGATCTAAGTGTTGCAGACACTGGAAAAACAATCATTTAAGCTAGACAAAGCTTTCAAGAAAAAACAGGCCGTAGAGAAAAATCAACGGGACCTAGCTCTGGTAGAAGCTGCATTGTATGTTTCAGGCCGACCCCTAGATCTTAAAGAATTATGTTCAGTCCTGAAAACCCGTTCAAAAAACAAAGTCCGAAAGCTTGCAGAAATGCTTATGAAAGAATATACAAGCAGGAACACCTCCCTTGAAATACTTCAGGTGAAGGATGAAAGATATGTTCTACAGTTAAAGCCTGAATTTACCCCTCATGTCAAAAAACTTGTTAAGAAACCGCTGCTTTCCACAGGTCCATTAAAGACGCTTGCTTACGTTGCCTACAGACAGCCAGTTTCCCAAAGACGAGTTGCTGAAATGCGAGGGCGTCATGCATACAGTCATATCAAACAGTTGAAAGAGATGGATTTAGTCGTGGGCGACAGAAAGGGACGTTCAACATTTCTGAGAACAACCGGATACTTTGCTGACTACTTCGGTTTAAGCCATGAACTCCCAGCCATGAAAAGACAGCTAAAGAAGGTTTTCCAACAGGAAATGAGAGTTGAGGAGAAACAAAACCCTCCAAAACAAGGTGGATAGGTTTATATTCTAAACAATGAATGGTAGTGGACAGTTAGATCCAGCAGCACTAATGGGGAAATAAAAATGTCGGTTTGGCATGGTGACTCTCACAAAAAAAAACCTTCAGGAGGCAGAAAAAGAGCCCACAGAAAGAAAAGGAAATTTGAGCTAGGCTCGTTTCCAGCTGAAACCATCTTGGATGAGCCGAAACGGAAGGTTGAACGAAAAAAAGGCGGGAACACTAAGACAAAAATATTAAGAGACAAATATGCGTGTGTAGCAGATCCTAAAAGTGGAAAAACAGAAAAAGTTGAAGTCAAACGTGTTGTTAAGAACCCGGCAAATGTTGATTACGATCGTAGAGGAGTATTAACAAAGGGAGCAATCATAGAAACAACCATAGGCTTGGCACGTGTTACGTCGCGTCCAGGACAAGATGGGTTAATAAACGCCGTTCTAATCAGCCAAGAAAAGATGAATTAAACGTTATTTTTTCGCAGCTACACTGCGGACTTTCAACAGCTGCTTAGCAATCTTTTTAATTGTCTTACTCTTGGATTTGTTTTTCGCCATCAGAAGCATGCCTGTCTTCAGCCACGGAGTCTTTGGGTAGCCAGCATCCAAAAGGAGTTCATAATCCAGACCCAGTTCTTCCACCGCTTTTCTTATTTCCAAAATTTTTGGATAAGGCACAGCCAGACCTTTGGAAACTCTTCTCCCTGCACCTCTTGTTCTTGTTGAATCAAAATAAACCGGCCACACAATTATTTTTTCTTGTTTACGCATGTTCTTACACCTTCCTTATCATCTATGAGCGTAGTAAGCTATCACTTTCGTGTTAATTTCTTCAATTCTTACGAAGCCGAATCTCTCAAACTGTATTGTATCATTAGGTTTTAATTGTTTACAGTAGGTTTCAGCGATTCCTTCAGCTATGGTTGCATCTGGCATAACAACTTGACAAGGCATGCCAACTCCAATGGGAACCCAATGAATCAACGGTGCTTCAGCCTTCCTTGCCTTTTCGTATGCTTCACTCGTAAAGGATGCTTCAGCAGAATATGTATCTGCTTCCTCGATTTTCACGTTGAATAATCCCATGAAACGTACTAATTTTCCAACTCCCAAAGCGTTCAGATCATTTCTTGAAACCCAAAAGTCTGCAGAGCTATCTTCCCTAGGTTCTATCACGTATTCTCTAAATCCTCTTTCAGGATGGTCTGGATGTAGGCTTAGTTTCGCTGTGAACGACTTCGGTATATTTCTAACCGTTAACTGTATTGGATTCTCGACGAAGAAATATCTGTTTGCTCTTGGATCTATGATTTTTCTGTTATATGCGTACAGGTTTTCCCAGCTTATGACTACGTCTGACGTTTTCGGCCCTACATCAATTATCAACTTTTTTATGGCTTCAGACGTTATTCCCCGCTTTCTTAAGGCGGCGAAGGTTGCTAGGCGTGGGTCATCCCAGCTTTCATAGAGGCCGTCCCTAATTCCCTGAACTATTTCTGACTTGCTTAGAGAAGCTCCTGTAATCTTAAGTCTACCATAATGTATGGCTTCTGGATACTGCCAGCCCAGATATTTATACATATAGTTTTGCCGAACCATGTTTGTCAAATGTTCTTTTCCTCTGATTATGTGGGTTACACCCATTAGGTGATCATCTATACCACACGCAAAATTGTAAAGTGGCCAAACATGACATTTGCTTCCAACTCGTGGATGAGGATGCTTTTCCGAATTTATAACTCGAAGCGCAGGCCAATCTCGAACCGCTGGGTTTGGATGGCCCAAATCCGTTCTTACGCGAACTACGGCTTCTCCTTCCTTATAACCCCCTTCAAGCATGCATTGCCACCTTGAGACATGTTCTTCCGGCGGCAAATCACGGCATTTGCATGGTTTACCAGCTGACACTTTTTCACGGAACTGTTCAGGCGGACATGTACAAACGTATGCTTTGCCATCCTTCAGCAGCTTTTCGGCATACTCATAATAGATAGAGATCCTGTCGCTTTGGATATATTCTTCATCTGGCTTGCACTTGAGCCAAGCTAAGTCCTCCCTGATTCGGTCATAAAACTCTAAAACAGGCCTTTTAAGTTTCGGGTCTGTATCCTCAAAACGAAGAATGAATTTCCCATTATACATGCGTGCGTACTTGTAGCACAATACTATAGCTCTGGCTGAGCCTAGGTGCAAAACACAGTCGGGATTTGGCGAAAAGCGCGTAATAACCTGAGCATACTTGCTCACATTGGATAAAGGTGGAAGACGTCTTTCTTCCTCAACCTTGCCCTTTACAAGGGCTTCCGCCCATCTCTCTTCAACAATACTCTTTTGTTTTTTTGACGAAAGATTGTTAACTTTATGAACAACTTCACTAACAAGATGG
>SOJA01000141.1 GCA_004376975.1 Candidatus Bathyarchaeota archaeon | reverse complement strand
TGTTTAGATAGATGCAATGATTCTTCCTGAACCCTTGTCGTCGTCACATTTATCGCATAAAACGTTACAACAGTTGCGAGCAACACAGAAACCACAAGGATTATCAGTGTAGTCACTACGACGCTTAACCCTTTCCTATCTCTTAACAGACACATACATTCATCTCCAACCTTGACTTTACCAATTTAAATAGAACGGAACGGTAAGACGCTTTGCACGTCACAAAAATTAACGCAATCTAACGATTATTATCCACATAGTTAATCAAAAGTCAGAACCTTAGAAAAATATTCAAATTCAGTTCTAGACATTAGCTTGACTCATTTTCAAGGGAAGCTAAAAAAAACATTGAAGGCAACTACAGGATAAAAAGGTAGATAGTGAATAACGTTATGGTCGTAGCCGGCACTCGGTCCAGAAATAATTAAGATGGCAACTGTTAGTGTGCGCTCTTTTCATGAGATATATGTAACCCTCTTGTCTTCTTCTTTACGTGTTTCCTCTGCTTGCAAAGCTCTTTTTTCCTCAATTTTCTCTAACCGTGTAACCATCTTATCTGCTTTTGCAATTTCTTCATCTAGACCAGCTAAATCGAAACTTAGGCCAACCATCGTTGTCAATACTTCTAGAACACTCTTAGCAGCCTTCGGGTCAGGTAGGTATCCACGTGTCTCACTTAAAAGGCAAAGGGCGTCAATTTCCTTGAAACGCGCCAAACCTAGGATTAAACCCGCTGTGCCAACAATGGGACTTCCCATAGAACTCAATACTGCTCCAGCTTGCAATGCCTCTTTCAAAAGTTCTTGCTTCGTAGCTGCCGCCACAATTTTAGGTTTATCCTCAACTTCCATCCGGTAACCACCTATTGTGACAATCACCTTCACATTATGTGATACAGCAAAATCTAATATGCAGTCGGCAATCTCATACTGACCTTCAATTGTTTGAGCTTGGCTATCTCCAGTGAAAAGAATAAGGTCGTTTCCACCAGCTTGGTTTTTCCAGAAATAGAAAGTTCCACGTAGAAGTCTGACGCTTCCTTTCCTGCTTACAAGTACGAAATACGGAAAGTGAGGAGAGTGAAGATAAGCCAGCTTTTTAGCGTTTAATTTTTTAATTAAATAGCGAGTAGCGATTTTACCTACAAGTCCCAAACCGGGAAGCCCTTCAACTAGAATGGGATTTTTCAACTTGACTTCTGCAAGTTCCTTGATAAGCGTCTCCTTCACTCTTTTGAACCTCTCTTCATAGCCATCCGGTACCGAAGATACTTATCATCAGGAGAAAACCTAGGTGGATGGGGCACGCGAAGCTTTTCACCACAATAAGTGCAACTGTCTTTTTTTAAAGTGTATTTTCCACAGCTTCGGCATTTCCTCAAAAGCCAAACCACTACTTTTCCCTTCTGAAGGATCCTTGTCCCCCAGCTTTAACAACGTTTGAAACAACTTTTCCTCCGACTCTCTGCAAAATTGCTTCTGCTTGCTTATAGTCTTCTGCTAATACTTCGATGCGATATTTGGGTGCGGCGACAACGTAAAAACGGAGTTCCGCATCTGTAGATTTCTCAGCTTTTTCAGCGTTCATAAACGCCTCTTTAAGGATTTTTACTCCATTAGGCTTCATGCATCTGAGTTCAAGAATACCTTTCACCTTAACCATAGGAATGTGTATGCGCTCTTCTGCAACTTCAGCTAGAGCCGCTGCAAGCATTTTGGGCACTCCTATTTTTGTCAAAACTTCCGCTCCTCCCTTCGCAACCTTCTCGAATGCCTCGTACAATCCGTACTCCTTTTCCATGGGTACCCCAGCCTTTTCATAAACCTCCTCTGGTGATAGCTTGGTTTTTTCTGCAACGCTTCGAAGTAATGTTTCAGCCTTTCTTTCCCTCTTCCAAGACATGATTTTCTCAATTTTCTCTCTTTTAGTAACTCGTCTAAGAGACAAATCTATGTGTCCTTTTTCTATGTCCACCCGCAGAACTTTCAAAACAACTTTCTGTCCTTCGCGAACAAAGTTGCGAATGTTCCGGACCCAAGAGGAAGATATTTCAGAAATATGCAGCAAACCCATTTCATCATATTCGTCCAGCTTGACATATGCACCATAATCCTTAACGTCGCCCACGGTGGCCATCACCAAGTCGCCGATTTCCGGCCATTCTTGTTTTCCAAATGCCATTACAGCATTCATCCCTATTCTAAAACTGCGACTATTTCACCCTTAATTTTTGCTCTTCCACCAGACGGCTTCGCAAGTTCAGCTCCGCAGACCTTGCAGTTAACTTTGTTTACAGCGTGACTGAAAACAATTTGTTCATTCCCACATTTTAAACATTTCACTCTGAGAAAAAAGCTTCTTGGTCTTGGAATAAGTCTTTCCCATTCAGCCATAATACCAACCTCAATCTTAAGCAATAACTAACTTTCTTAATCGTATGCCATCTTTATGTCTTGTGTAACCGCAAACCTTACATTTTAACTTCAAAGTCTGCTTTTTAGTCGTCTTCGCAAACTCCTTTTGAAGGGGAAATTTCTGGCCACCATAACCTTTCTTCTCCCGTCGGTGATGACGCTCACCTTTAGCTAAGGCTCTCCTTTTCCCCGCCTTGTATAGAGTGACCGTGTGAATCTGATGTTTTTTACATCTTGGGCAATAGGTTCTAATCTCTTTCGGAACGTTCACTTTGATCACAACCAGCTTTGCATAAAGAAAACACACTCACTCTTATAGTTTTTCACATAACAGTCAAACGTTAACCAGTTCAGCCAAACCCTGTTTAACCAGAATCCTAGAGTTCTCAAGAGGCAAAGATGCAACATCCTCAACCTTGAAAGGACCATAAGCCTCCATGTCAGCCCCAATAATTGCAGGAACCTCTTCAAGAAAGCGTAAAACAGCTCTTCTGAGGGTTCGCTTAACATTCAACTTTAGCATACGACCACTTAGAAGGCTCTCAGCGAAGTCATGGTATGCTTCTGCAAATGGTAAAACACCAGTGTACACTTTTTTCTCTTCTGTTGTCAAAAAGTTTAACGGAACTCTTTCGCCCTCAGCTGCTTTCATAACTATCTTTCTGTAACGTGTCTGAATCAATTCGTGAACCATGCGTTTGACATTTCGTGTTTCGTTCTTAAGAAGCCGAGCCTTCACTGTTCGTTTGTCAAGCATCCGGCTTTCCTTTCTAAGTGTTCGCATGTAATCAGCAAGTCTGGAGTAAAAATCGGTGGAAAGCTTTTCAAGCTTGATTTCTTCAAGTTCCCGTTTCCAAGTTTCATACAATTCATTATACAATTACTCTATCACCTTCGCCCTGCCCTTGCAAACAAGCAGCATAGCTGCTGCAGTAGGTAACTCAACTCTTTGGTTTCTGAAAGGACCGAACACTTCATCACCCAGCCTAAACTCTGGCGCATCAGAGACAAAGACAATCACAGCGCCTGCTTTAAACGCTACTGCACTCTTAAATGGATCAAAATCATCTATTGCCGATACTGGAAACTCAACTTTCTTCAAGCCAGTTTTACCATGCAAAGTGCCGACTAACCTGATCAAACGATGAATATCCGTTGTAACAACAGTATCGATATTTGCAGATTGCAATCTGGCGCTGTGCTCAGCTATTTTTCTCCAAGTTTCAAAACCGATTCCTCTAACAGCACCCCAGCTTCGTCTGTTCGACAAATTCTTAAGAATTACATCCTTATTCTTCAATATCATTTCAGCCTTCCTTTTCGTTAGCCCGATTTCCATAAGATTTTCCTCGTCGGCGTTAAGAATGAAGCTTTGCATTCCCAACACCAGACGCTTTCTCCAGCCAAACTCATCCGACAGTGAACCGTGATAAGAGGATGACCCTCTCAAATCTTTCTTGTCTAGGCCATGAAAATACACAGCTAGACCCAAACCAGAAACATAATCAACAATTTCTTTACGTGCGACAGCGTCAAGCGTCCTTACAGCTTTGCTTTCAACGTGAACATGGTAACCACGATGCCCAGAGAAAAAAGTATATATGTTCTTTTCTGAAAAACCAAAATCCCGCACTAACATATCTAAAAGCTTCACCGTCTCCGTTTTGGCGGAATCCAAACAAACTTCACAAGGCCAAGTGCTCACTTCAAACTTTTCGCTACCGCAAACGGGGCACTTGTTGGGAGTAAATCCCTTTCCTGTTAAACCACAAACACCACAAACCCAATTGTCATGAACCTTATCACAAGGAGTTGGAATATGATCAGCATCAATATCAAAAACCAAATCCGCGCCCA
>SOJA01000020.1 GCA_004376975.1 Candidatus Bathyarchaeota archaeon | reverse complement strand
TTGCGGGAGATATCTCCAATGTGGGTTAGGTTCAAATCTTACGTTCCGCACTGCGTGCAATTTTAATAGACGAATATGGCATATCCTTTCTGTTAGGTGATGTTTCTTGTTCACCGCTGGGGAATTGAGAGCGAGAATCGATAAGCTTCCGAGAGTAAGAATCCTGAACTTGCCGACTCCGTTTGAGGAGATGCCTCGGCTCTCGAAGACTCTGAAAGGTCCGAATTTGTGGATTAAAAGGGACGACTGTACGGGTTTGGCTTTTGGAGGCAACAAAGAGCGAAAAGCTGAGTTTGTCATTGCAGATGCGTTGAAAAGAAAGGCTGATGTGGCGGTGACAACAGGCCCAGTTCAATCAAATCATGCCCGTGCCATCGCTGCTGCTGCAAGAAAGCTGGGATTGGAAATAGTTCTTGTTCTACGAGGAAAAAAGCCACAAAAATACGATGGAAACTTGCTCTTAGATCACCTTCTCGGCGCTGATATAAGATATGTCGATGCAGATACGTCCGATATCAGCTCTGTAATGAAGGAGATAGCAGAGGAACTGGAACAGGAGGGGCATGTTCCATACGTCATACCTGGAGGTGCATCATATCCAGTTGGGGCTGTTGCCTACGTCAACGCGATGTTAGAACTTGTCATCCAATCGCAGAAAACCGGCTTGACGATTGATTATCTTGTTCATGCTACGGGTTCAGGTGGAACCCAAGCTGGACTCGTATTAGCTAATAAGGCTTTAGATTTGGGAATTGACGTTCTTGGTATTCATGTGGAGAAGGATCACGATTCCTCTACTCACCTAGCCGACAAGACTGCTGAGATTGCGGATGGGGTTGCCAAGCTTCTTAACATAAAGGTGACTGTGGAATCAAAGGATGTGACTGTAGTTGAAGGGTATGCTGGAAAGGGATATGGAATACTCTCCTCAAAGTGCTTAGACGCAATCAGTTCAGTGGCTAAAATCGAGGGTGTACTGCTTGATCCAGTTTATACTGGAAAAGCTATGGCTGGACTCATCGATATGATTCAGCATAGACACTTCAGAAAAGAGGACAATGTGGTCTTCATCCATACAGGTGGAACACCAGCACTATTTCCGTACAGAGAGGAGCTTGTCTGATAGACATTACCAGCAAAACCCAGTATCCCAAGGTTACCTCTACTAGAGTGAGAGCGCATACATACGTTTAAACGTGAACATAAAAAAAAATGTGGGTTTGCGGGAGATATCACCACTGTACGCGATTACAACCAACACGCCAGCCCTTTTTGTAACACGCTTACTTTCTCTTACGGAACACCTGAACAGCTTCAATTTCAGTGAAGTATTCAAAGTCGGCCTTTGGCAGTAGAGCACAGCTGCGCGCGTAAGTGTTTTTAAGGCTGGGAATTGAGATTTATAAAAGGTCTTATCAATAGATAGTTAGGTAACGTGTTCACTCGCAAGGTATGAAGAAATGATAGGGAAGGAGGAAAATATGGCGGAGATAAGAGATTTGACCGTGGAAAATATTTGGGACGAGGCAGGGTTTTGCTTCCAGCAATTGAATCCCGAAGCCCCTTATTCTGAGGGAGATGAAGAGCGTTATCTTGAGGGAAAGAAGAGAAAAACAAGTTTTCTCAACGAAAAATTGAAAAAAGGAGGAAGAGCGAAGATTGCCTATCGAGACGATGATGTCGTGGGCTTTATTGAATATTATCCAATAGAAATAGCGCCAATGGAAATCGTAGGCAAAGATTTGATGGTTATATTCTGTATGGATGTGAAGGAAAGACGAAAGGGAATTGGTAGCGCATTACTGAAAGCCTGCCTTGAAGATTCAAGAAAACTTGGGCGAAAAGGTGTAGCAGTGACATGTGCGGATGATCACTGGATGGCACAGTCGTTCTTTCAGAAGCATGGTTTCGTAGAGGTGGCAAAGTGGGCATATATGTCTATGCTTCTGAAGAAATTCGAAGAAGTGGAAAATCCTGATTGGCTTCAGGGAAGTTTTGAACCTAAACTGCAAAAAGGAAAGATTGTAGTTAGTATCTTCCAAAATGACCGCTGTCCCATAATCTGGCGAAACGCTGAAGTCGTGAGAAAAGTTGCAGACGAGTTCAAGGAATATATTGTCATAAATGAATATGACACGAACACAAAGGAAAATATTCTGAAATACAAGGAGGTTGGTGCCATTTATGTAAATGGAAGATGTGTTGTTGGTGGGCCTCCGGTGAAGGAAGAGGAAGTCAGAGCAGCATTTGAAGAAGAAGTAAAGACAGCAAAATTCTAAGATAGGAGAATAGAAAATGGGAAACTATGATTTAGTTGCTCCATGTGGTGATTATTGCGGTGGTTGTGGACAATATAATGGGCTAATCGTTGAAACAGCCAAGCAGATGAAAGAATTTGCAGATCTCTATGGTTTCGAGTTTAGATCTAAGGGTGTATTTGATTTTAAGCAATTTTTGATGGGATTAGATTGGTTCATCGAGAATGCAAAATGTCCAGGGTGCCAACAAGGAGGAGGACCCCCATGGTGTGAGGTAAAGAAATGCTGTTCTGAAAAAGGATTGCGTATCTGTTTTGAATGTGAAGAGTTTCCTTGTTCCAAATTCAAGGAGTATGCCGACACAGATACGATGGATAGGTATAGGCGGTTCAAAGAAATTGGATTTGAGAAATGGGTTGAGGAACAAACACAGAAAGCTAAGGAAGGCTATGAAATACATTTGCAGAAGGTAGCATCTTTGAAACCATAGCAACCAAATGACAAAATTGATGCCGAGTTAAAAAGGCTCTAACTAAGTGAAGTTACTGTGGACACATAACACAGAAAAGAGTGGGGTTTTGCGGGAGACATCGCCAAGTATGGTTGGGGTTCAAATCTTTACAGATGATCGGCTAGTTTGAGCATTCTAAGGGCACGGAAAGTAATCCACTTGCTCTCTTGACCTTTTTTACCCCAACTACTATACATTGGGCTCAAAGTTTTATCCAAGACCCATCTGCCCTTCATGTTTTGTTTGGACAATACGAAGCCGATTGCTTCATCAAGTTTGGAAGCATTAACCCCCAGTAGTAGAAGGTTAGTAGTAACTTCTATTGGGTCGCTCTGCGCTCCTATTGGAGCAGTGAATTCCAACAGTGGTGTTGTTCTATGTTTTCTACAGGATGGGAGATTTTTACTAAAGGTTTGTTTCCATTTCCTACGAATAATGCCATGGCTTAAGAAGAAGTCAATTGTGTTCTTTTTTGCTTCTTTAGCTTTGCTAGTCCAATATGATTCTGGCACCACTGTCATTGCCCTTAATAACTGTGTCATGCCATTATAACAAGTGCATGGTCCAAGGCAGTGGCCTTGTTTACCGTTGTATGGCCATTCTTCCGGTGGGATCCAATCCCCGTTTTCGTATTTTTGATAGCGAACGTGGAGTTCGAAGGCTTTTTTCAGCTCTGAACGCTCCCCGAAGCCAAACTTGCAGAGGGCCCATACCATATCTCCATTCACACACGCTAGAAAGTCATTGAAGAACCCTCTTCCTTCTTCATAGACATGGTTAAGCGCATATTTACCAAGCGCTTTGATTCGCGGCTCCTTTGCAGGAACACCAGCCTGTGCCAAGAAACGGACCTGCCAGATTGTGGATTTATATTTTGGGAGGTATCCCCATCTAATAGCACGCTTGTAAGATTCTGTTTTGGCACGTTCAAACCATGACCGGTTCATAAATCCACCATCTTCATTTCGATGTTCAAGAATGGTTGAGATAGGTCGAGAATTCATCATCTTGACAAGGCTATCTTTAACCTCAGAATCATCCTCCTCTTTATCTAAAATGTAACGAAGAGTGTTGTACCTTGTCAGCGGATAGTTCTCCTCACGCAACCATTCAATCGTATCTTCAAATTGACCCATTACACAATCACTTCTTGTGCATGTGCGCATATTAGAGATAGTATCTCTATAAATATCGCTGACTCTATGGTTGCCGTACATAGGCTATAGAGTGCTAATCAAGCAAAAGCCTAACAGAAAAAATGCTGGGAGATTGGTGATGTCTCCACTCTGTGGCGCGTTAGAATCAGCATTTTTCGAGTACTTCTCTTAGTTTTAGTCTTTGATGAGGCTTAAGGTGTCTATCATGGTATAGAGAGTGACCCCTGCAGAAATATACGCCTTCCAGAAGTTTTGATTCATCCCATGTAGGGAATTTCGAGTCTTCGGTAGCTGGTAACCACATGAGGTGTACGTTGAAGCATCTTTTCCTATTCTTCGTCTTATGCCTAAC
>SOJA01000027.1 GCA_004376975.1 Candidatus Bathyarchaeota archaeon | reverse complement strand
ACCTTTACCTATCTTTAAAACTTTGAACTTGGAATATAACATTCCATTTACCTCGGACTTCACAATCAAATCCTCAAGCCAACTATAAAGCAAGGCAAACTCATCCTCCCCCTGAACCTTAACGTTATCCTCAACTTCTGCTTCAACCTTTTCAACTTCAGTCATAACATCAAACATTGCAACAGCCGCCCTCTCAAAGGCTTCAGCCAAATCTTTTCCGTAAGCAGCAACATAAGCATCCGCCGTATGCTCCAGAAACTCAAAGCCCTTTTCTTCAGCCATCTTCAACCATACAAGTAGTAGAAGACCTCTTCATCTTAAATCATTCTATGCCTCTAGAAACGCAAAAAGCTTAATTGCCTAAGCAAATTGAAGAATGTAATCATTGGATGGTCTGACTTTGACCGGAAGCTCAGCTCAAAAAGTCATTCTAATCTATTTCACAGTTGCAGTGATCATCCTTTCAACAGCACATCTATTCAGGGCAGAAAACGAGTCAATAACTAATATTCCGATTCTTCTCTCAGTTCTACTAGTACTTCCTATTTGCATAATGTGTAGAACCTCCTCCAAAAAGAAAGAGTCCTCTGAAGAAATAGATGGAAGGGATAAAAACACAGTTCTTTCATGGATTTTCGCGCTTTTCATCCTAGCATTGTTTGTTCGAATTCCCTCTGTGCTTTTGTTCAGTATGCCTTACGAGAAAACTCCTTTAATTTACCTTATAATTCTAACAATAGTCATTGTTGAAAAAACTGATGTTTCAGCTTTCGGTTTTAAAATTAGAAACATTGGGAGGTCACTGCTTTTTGGATTCTTGTTTTTCCTCATTATAGGCGGGTTGGCATCGCTAATTTCATATTTCGCAATCTATTGTGTCACCAGTCAAACACCAGTTCAATCCTACAACGTTCTACCTTTCCTTCTGTCACTGCCGTTCATGACTTTATGTGTAGGCATCAGTGAAGAGGGACTGTTTAGAGGTTACATTCAAACACATCTTGAAAAGCTGTATACTTCCAACAGAGCAATACTCATTCAAGCAATATTATTTGGAGCTTGGCATTTCGTCTGGGATCTTTATCCCTTCAACTTCACCCATATGATTTTCTACGTAGGCTACACTTTTCTGGTCGGATTGCTATTCGGCTATTTCTACAGCAAAACGAGGAATTTAGTGCCACTAGTGTTTGCCCACGGACTTGTTAACAGCGTTCCGCAGGGAATAGTGGAAAGCCAATCCGTGCAGGATATGTTACAAGCAATGCCTTCATCAAATCAGATTTTAATTTGGGGCCTACCTTACCTGGTATCTATAGCTCTAACATTTCTCTTCATAAAATATCTAACGAAAGAACTCTGAGCTCAGACTGGGAAAAAGGCTCGGCACAAAATAAAAAGAAGGGAAACTAGAAATATTTTGGAACTTTTTGAATGGCAGCCACTGTCAATTTAACAGAGTTTTCCGCATCTTTTATGCTGAGCAAAGCTGTTGGACTATGAATGTATCGTGTTGGTATTGATATGACGCCGCTTGGAACACCTTCCCTTGTTAATAATATGCGTGCTGCATCCGTTGAACCTGGCAAGCCTGCCTCAAGCTGGTATGGAATCTTGTTTTCTTCAGCCGCATCTACCAACAACCGCAGAACTTTTGGATGCGTTATTAATCCTCGATCTGCAACTGTGATTGATGGGCCCTTCCTCATTTTTATCGGTGCTTCAGTTTCCTTTACTCCAGGCATATCGCCAGCCACTGTCACGTCAATCGCAATGCCAACGTCTGGATTTATTCCAAAGGCAGCTGTTGCCGCTCCTCTTAACCCAACTTCCTCCTGCACAGTTCCAACTGCATAGACTGTGCATTTATTTTTGTTCAGTCTTTTCATTACTTCAATCATCACTGTGCATCCAATACGGTTATCAAAAGCCTTGCCAACCACAGTGTCCTTCCCAACTTTTGAAAATCTCACGTCGAAACTTATTGGATCCCCAATTTTCACTCCCATTTTCTTAGCTTCTTCTTGATTTTTTGCTCCAATGTCTATGAAAAGCTGGTCGTAGGTGATGACTTTTTTGCGTTCTTCCTCTTTTTGAATGTGTGGTGGTTTTGAACCGATTATTCCATGTAACGGTCCTTTTTCTGTGTAAACTATGACTTTTTGAGCCAATAGAATGCGATCATCTATTCCACCTATTTTTGCAAACTGCAAGAACCCTTCCTTTGACACTGTTTTAACCAGCAAGCCTATTTCGTCCATGTGAGCTGCCAGCATCACTTTTGGAGCGTTTTTCTTTCCCTTTCTTATTCCGATAACGTTTCCAAGCTTGTCTTCTCTAATCTCGTCTACGTAGGGTTTCAGGAACTTCTTCATTAAACCTTTAACTTCATCTTCTCTACCAGATACACCGCAAGCGTTTGAAAGCTTCTCTAAGGTCTTAACAATCGTCATAATATCTCTTCCTAAGGAGTTATCTAGAATTCTAGAACTTCATATTAACAATTGCGGTAACTAACACTGAAACTAGATATGAACAATAATACTTCGCTCTTTAAGATCATAGATAGTGATAACAGTTAAGCTTTTCGAATCATTTTTTAGAAAGGTTAGAGTATACCTTGGAATCACAAAGGCAGCGCGCGCGATCAACAAGTGAAACTGAATGAAAAGATTGAAAGAGTCATCGTTTGTATCATTAATTGCTGTTTTCGCAGCATTTACTATAGTTTGCGACTCGTTAATGGGGCCGCTTCTAAACATTTCTGGTGTATGGTATAGTTGGATTTTTATAGCTGAACCTATCAGCGGAATTATATTAGGACCATATGCAAGTTTCTTTTCTACTTTCATTGGAGTGATGGTTGGTCACTCTATTTATATCCGAGGTTCCGCAGAATTCCTTTTTACACTTGGCGCACCAATTGGTGCAGTGATTTCAAGCCTTATTTTTAGGGGAAAATGGAAAATAGCGTTAATCTATTATTCGGCTTTATTGGGAGCGTTTTTCATTACACCAGTTTCGTGGGAGCTTCCCTTTTGGGGTATGTGGGATGTTTATCTTGCCTTCGGTTGTCTTCTCGTCTCGGTTGTCATCTTAAAAAGACGGAAAGACTTGTGGAACACTAAATCTACTGGTGTGCGCCTTTTATATGTTATTGCACTTTCTGCTTTTATTGGATTAGAAGCTGACGTCTTATTTCGCATTTTCATTTTAGTGCCTTGTCAAACCTACCAGCTTATCTATGCGCTTGATGTAAGTGGATTACAGTCATGGTGGGCTATTGGAGCTGTTGAAACATCAACGAAGGCTGCTCTCTCTACCTTGATAAGCATGATAGTAGCACCTCCCGCAATCAAGGCAGCTCGACAAATGGGCTCGGTTCTTTTGGAAAATTAAGCTGGATGGACCATATTATAAATCGATTTAGTCAGCTTTTTAGCTTTCTGGAATGAAAAATCCCGATTCTTTTCCTCGGTTATGATTGAGCATAATGGTTCTCCTTTCTCGATTATGATTTCTGGAAGAGGAATGTCTCTAACTTCTGGAAAAATGGTTAGGTTAGGGGCTATGATAGGTTTAGGAGCATACAAAACTAATCGGGTGCAGAAGGTTAATGCCTTTTCCTTTACGGTTGGCAGGAAACCATGTAGGCAGGCATCAATATGTGATTTCACTAGATTTATCCCTAGAACCCTTTCAACACATTCCAGAGTGCCTTGGAATCGTGGATTTACTTCCACCACGTAAGGAGTGCCTTCCTTAGAAATTACCAGGTCAATACCGTTTGAACCCTTAAGATCAAAATGTGAAGCGATTTTCTCGGTTATAAGCTTGCATCTTTCAGAAACTGAGTTAGCGAGATGTAAAGGGACAATATTACCGCAATATCCAAAGTGCTCTTGTTGAAAGAGAAAAGGCAACCCTAACAATTGCTCATTCAACGTTAAAGCTTTAACATTGTCATCAGTTGCCAGAAAAGATACACTCGCATGAATCCCTTTAATGACTTTCTGAATCAAAAGGCTTTTACTAACTAAAAAAGCTTCAAAAAACGCTCTTTCAATTTCCTTCGAGTTCTGCGCAGTTCTTATTCCTACTCCTCCAAAGCCTTCAGCAGGCTTTACCACAACTGGATAGCCTATTTCAACGGCTGTAGCTTTTGCCTCATCAATACTTTTCACAACCGCTGTTTCAGGATGAGCTATTCCCAGACATCTAAGATCTTCAAAAAATCTTGGCTTCTTCCGGACTCTCTCAATAACTTCTGGAGAATTCCCCAAAATCGGAACCAAACCGTTTAGCTCAT
>SOJA01000176.1 GCA_004376975.1 Candidatus Bathyarchaeota archaeon | reverse complement strand
TTGTTGTTTAAGTCGAATTCCATCATTCCGTTTTCACTGTATTGTGCAACACAAAGGTCTGGATCGTCCTCAACATCCAGTTTCTGTTCAAAAGTCACTGACCATTGAATGAAGTCAACATCGCCTGCCTTCAAAGCTGCATATGCTGCTTCATGACTGCCGTAGAATCGAACGTCAACATCTGATCGTGCGGGAGCCTTAGCTGGAAGAACTGTGTAAAGAGAACCCATAAGTAATGCTGCTAGCAATGCAATGGCTAAAACATTAGTTTTTTTCATTATAGTTTTTCTCCTTTCTCTCTTTTTTCAACAATACTTGAAATACGTTGACGGATAATTAAAGTTTACGGAGAAATGTTCTATTGCTAAGAATTAACTAAAAGGTAAAAATTAATATAATGCATTAAGTATCAATTTAATGCCATCTGAAATTTGAGCGTCTAAAATTTGGAAGCTGAGTTTTGGAAACATCTAAGTGTGTTTAAAAGTGAAGTTAGAAGACGCATAATAAAACTACTGTTACAACTTGAATGGAGATCGTTATCAGATATTGCTGAAAAATTGGAAAATGACTACAGCTTGAAAATAACGCTGCCTGGATTACTTAAACACATGAGGCAATTAGAAGAAACAGGGATAGTACGGCATGAATCAGGCGTTTTCGCAAAGAAACCTGACGCTAGAAAAACGGTTTATATGTTGGAAGGAAAAGAAAGGGTTGAAAAACTTCTAAGGCAACTTGAAGAAAACGTAGGAAATCTGCTTAATGCAGGAGTTATATTCAGTAAAACCGCTAAAAAAGCACGGATAATTCAGAGAATGGAAGCCCACATGCTAAAGAAGGAAATAGACAGCTTTGAATTCTTACTTGCCAAATGTGAATCAAAAAAAGTGAACAGCTGCCTGACAGAAGATGAGAAGAAGAAAATAAAGCTGTGGAGAATGATGATGCAGCTCTTGAAAGAAAAGTAATTGTTTGCTAATGCCCTTTTATGATTTGATCACCTTTCGGATCAATTCAACCACGTCTTTTTTTTCAGGAGGCGGAAGCTTCTTTAGAAGCCGCAATGCAACCGTGTGGACACCTTTTGAAAATTCGCTTCCTTGAAATTTTTTATATGCCAAAAAAGCCCCGTGAGATTTTACGACTCCATAAGATTTTGACACCTTGAGATCTTCTCTAATTTGTGTGATACAAGGGATTTCAAGAAGATTTTCAAGATCTCTAATAAACTCTTCATTGAATCTCTCAGGTGTTTTAACTCTATTCATCACAAAACCAAGCGGTACACACCGGAGAAAGTATTTACCCATACGAATTGTGTCTATAGCAGATTCTACGCATAATACAAACTCGTCCTCCGTGAGAAGAATGATGAAGTACTCACATATCCCCAAGGATAGAAACGCTGCTTTTCCCAGAGGAAAGGGAACGTCCATAAACAGGAAATCAGCAGTTAAGCTAGTGAGCTTCCCTGCGAAAGCAACGGGATCTATTTCAACGTAATCCTTAAGTGAAATTCCTGACGGTATTAGAGATAAATTATCAAGCTTTGTAGGATAAATTGCCTTTTCTATGTCCAAGTTATCTTTTACAACATCATCAAGCTTCAAGTCCTTAGGTGTGAAACTAACACCTAGAATTTTCTGTAAAGGATTGTTTGGATCTCCTTCCACCAACACAACTCTTTTTCCTTCCTCAGCTAATGCTGCGCCGACATTTGCAGTCATAAGCGATTTGCCTACCCCCCCTTTTGAAACAGCAAAAGTTATAGATTTCATATAAGCTCAAAAAGTCTTAACAGTTGAAACCTAAAATGTTAATTATACTTAACATAAAGGTTAAAGGAAAACAAACTAGCTTGATTTTTTCTTCTTCCGGTCTTTTTTGAGCTTCGTGGTCTTTATTATTTCTTCAAAACTATCGTGTGGTCGTATTTTCAAATTGTATTTCTTTTCAAACAGTTTAATCTTTGGTTTTCTTCTTGTTACGTCAGTTTTGAAGGAAGCACGGGTAGCTTCTAAATGATTGCCTGCTTTCCTTTGCAATTCAAGTTCGTAAGCTTCAATGAGTTTCTCCTGCTGTTTAAGCGTTCTACGATACTTGACAACAAGGAAAAACAGAACGATCACGACTACTGCCAATCCAATCAAAGTCCAGAACCATAACTGATACCAAAGTGGCTGTTTCAGTGACGATATGCTGATAACCGTGTGTTTATACTCCGAACAATAACATGTGAAATAAAGCCAGGAGTGTGTTCCGTTACTGTGAACAATTCGACTGTGCAACGATGTAACATGATTTGCGATAACAGTGTAAGGAGGTTCGATCAATGAGTGAGGAATGCAGATACGTAAGAAAACATTACCCGTGTCACCGCTGACTTCAAAACTAAGCGAGTCAGTTCTATTGTCTTCGTGACTTAGATACTTGAATTCGGAAATCGTGGAGTTGCAGATAACATCGACTGTGTAGGGCCTAGTGTCTGTCACGATGTGGAACCAAGTGTAGGGGGCTTTCAAAGAACAGTTATCCATGTTTCCTTCATCAATCACGTATGGTGTGTCGATAATTCCATCTTCATTTTCATCAGTTTCATTGAATCTACTCCAATAGTTACCTTCAATCCCATTGTCCCAAGAATTTACTGATTCAATAATGTGCGGTTTCTGAATTGTGTCGGCTTTTGTGTTTATGAAGTTGTTGTGGAAAATGGTGTTATCGGGAGAAGTTACGATACGGAAACTGTTTCCATTGTCTACCATGCGGTTTCCCGAAAATAGGTTGTCACGAGAGGCGCCTAGTACAACCCCATAGTTGTTGAAGGAAACATTATTTCTTGAAAAAACGTTGGAGCTCGAGGCGCTGATAAAAAATGCTTGCCCACTCATTGAAACATTGTTACCGAAGAAATAATTGTGAGTGGAGGATATAGTATGGAAACCACTTGTGTTGTTCATGACCATGTTGTTTGAAAATACATTGTTGGTACTGGCGGAAAGTAATACTCCTTCAACCAGATTCGATGAAACATTATTTTCAGAGAAAATGTTGCTGATAGAAATTGAAAGACTGATTCCATGATTGTTGTAAATGAGATTGTTGCTGGTAATTATGTTGTCTGTCGAAGAGACTAGGTCTATTCCGTAAGAGTTGTTGAAGATCGTGTTATTCGTGATGGAGTTTCCACCTGAATAGGAGAGATAGATCCCATATTTGTTATTCTTCATTACATTACCGATTATTTTGTTATGTACTGAATGATCTATGTGCACTCCTCCTACCGTAAGGACTAACCCGCTATTTTGTAATGTGAAGCCTGTTACAGTGACATTATCTGCAGTTATGAGAAGTATGTTTCCGCTGTCTCCTCCATCAATGATAGTGTTGAATTTGTTTTCTCCTATGAGCGACAGAGTTTTGTTAACAACCACATTCTCAGTATATAATCCGTTTCCTACGTAGATAACGTCTCCAACACTTGCATCGTTGATGGCTTGTTGTATCGTTTCGTAATCCTCGTTTTTATTCAAATTGCGAATTTGTGAAGTTTGCTCTGCAGAAATCTCTAAAGGTAACGCAATGGCTACAAGGAAGCACATTAGGAAAACATGGAAGAACAGGAGACTTTTGGTTTTCATCGCAATTACTACCGCTGACCTTCGACATATAATCTTTATGTGAAAAATATCTCTTAGACCCTTGCTGCCACGTCCCTAGTTTTTCATATTAACTCTCGCGCACAATGAAGACAACCATGTAGTTAAGCATTCGTTTTCAAACAGCCAAAGGTTAAATATAGAAGAATTAATTAATTCTTAAATGATGAGACCTGTGAAGCGATTGCAGAGCTCCAAAGAGTCGTTCATTGAAATTCTAGTAATTGTTAAAGCATGCTTGACTAGCTTTTGGTTTTGGCTTCCAGTACTGTACGGCGTATTCTTTTACATGCAGATTTGGCTGATATTTTGTGTGCATCCATTGACAATTCTTGTTTTGCCTATAGCTATTTCAATCTATGCAATCATACAGGATGAAAAGAAAGCAAAGACGTTTTATGAGCTTAATAGAATAAAGTATTTTAGTGCTTCCCATCCGCTTGGTGAAGGACCAAAAATGAAAACGTCCAATCTCAAAGTTGAGAAATACGTAAAGGAATATGAAAAGCTGTTGAAAAAGAAACAAGAAGAAAAGCAGAAAGATTCAGGCTAGTCTGGAGTGGCCAGTATTGCGGGCGGTTTCACATCTTTTTTTGCTAATGATAATAGTGTCGGCTGAGGCTCTATTGCTCCCAACATGCTTTAGTTATCTTCAAGAAGGAGATTGGGC
>SOJA01000103.1 GCA_004376975.1 Candidatus Bathyarchaeota archaeon | reverse complement strand
TGCAACTTGACGTATTTGTCGAGTAGTTCGTTGTAAAGATATAGTAGTTTAGAAGAGATTATTGCAATCGTGTGACCGCTATGGACGTAGGTGAAGTATAGATAAGCATGTGTCTTGTTTGAAATATCAAGCAAGGTTGAAATAATCTCTTCTCTGTCAACTAATACAATGTATGAATAGTTCATCAACTCAGTAGGAATTATAACTCTGCAGAAACCAACCGTACCGTCTCCATCGGTGACATTGAAGCTTATTTTTTTGTTCCCTGTTTCTCTTGCAATTTCAAATCTGAAATCGGAGATTGTTGAATTGCAGATAGTAGTGACATGATGGGTTTCTTCTTTCCAAGTGACTTTGAAATCTGATAACATTCCCATTAGAGGACGGTTGTCTTGGTTGTTCTCATCTATAACGTAGGGTGTGTCTCCTATTCCATCTCCATTTAGGTCTTGTCCTGTGTAGTTACTCCAGTAGTTGCCTTCGTTGTCATCATTCCAAACATTCACTGAATCACTCCACACTTGATTTATATTGTTGATGAAGTTGTTATGATAAATCATGTTATTGTTGCTGGAATAGTACAGGTAGATTCCATCGTTGTAGTTTGAGTAAGCGTTGTTATCGGAAATCACGTTGTTGCTGGAATAGTACAGGTAGATTCCATAGTCGTTGTTTGTAGAGGCGTTGTTATGAGAAACCGTGTTGTCGTTAGAATAGTGAAGGTAGATTCCACAGTCGTTGTTTGAGGCGTTGTTATCATAAACCGCGTTGCTGCTGGAATAATAAAGGTGGATTCCGTTGTTGTTTGAAGAGGCGTTGTTATGAGAAACCGTGTTGTCGTTAGAATAGTACAGGTAGATTCCATCGTTGTAGTTTGAGTAAGCGTTGTTATCGGAAATCACGTTGTTGCTGGAATAGTACAGGTGGATTCCATACCAGCTGTTTGAGTAAGCGTTGTTATCGGAAATCACGTTGTTGCTGGAATAGTACAGGTAGATTCCATTTTTGTTGTTTGTTATTGTGTTGTGGCTTATGTTGTTGCCACTTGAAACTACGTAGATACCACTATCCGAATCGGTTGGCCCACTGTTTTGTATGGTGAAGCCATTGACGTTCACGTTATCAGCCGTTACAGAAATCACGCTGCCAGTTCCACCGCCATCAATAATTGTTGAGTCTCTGTCTTCCCCAACAAGTGATACACTCTCATCGATGACAACATGTTCATAGTATATTCCGTTGTACACAAAAATCGTGTCTCCTGAATTAGCGTGGTTTATGGCTTCCTGTATTGTTGGATAGTCTGTTGGAACATAGATTGTGTCTGGGCTTGCCTTTACAGATGTTTTGTACCCTATTAGAGGCAGTGTGAATAGCAAACATAAAATTGTAAATAAAGTCAAAATGGATTTCTTCATTTTCATCACGGTAATTCTGTTATGAAGCAAGCATATTTAAGATTGCATGTACAGGATGAAGTATGGCAGTAACTATTTTTGGGAAAGTAGTTTTCCCAGCATGAGCGAGCATGTGACAGCTATGTAAAAAGCAGGCACGAAAATGAAAGGGTTGATAATAGGTTGTAGGAGGGCCCATAGAACCGCTGCATATGACATAACTATTATGAATGCTGATATCAAAATCTTGATGTAACCTAGTTTGGCTGTAGGCATGTTTTGTGTGTTTATTATGGGGTGTAACAGATTTTGCGTTTGCTTTATTTGTTGGGGTGTTGCCAGTCTTACAAGATTTTTGTCGACATCTTGGAACTTGAAACTTGAAAGCGCGTATCGCTGTAACTCCCAAGGTTTCTTCTTTGGCAAAATCCTAATGATGTTACTTTTTTCCATTTTTTTCAAGATTGTCTGAATGTTGCGGACAAAATGGGTTTCGTTTGTTCTTTCTTCTCCGTACAATTTTTCTATTAGGTCTTTGACGTCTGGAAACTTTAGTTCTAGTTCGAAGGATGCGATTCCTTTTGCCAAGTCGTATTGGTATTCGCCTTGTCGCAAACGTATGTTAACAGTTTTGGTGTCTGAGTTCATACTGTCTTCTAATAATCGGGCTTCATTTGCTGCTAGCTTATCTTGAGACAAATTGCTGCTTCCTTTTCAATAGTTTCAATAGAAAGGTATAAAAAAGCTTCGTAGAAAGGGGCTGTTTTCATGTGTTTTCAACAGATTCAACAGAGTCGACGAAGCAAAGCGAAAAAACCCTTATCCCTTTCAAGTGAACAAGATATAGCCATGCATTCATGTATACAGGAAAGTGACAAAGACATTGCATGGACATGGAATCAAAATACAGAAGACATCTCTATACAGCGTAAGACTTTTAAGCTTACACCCTAGAACTTTTAGAACGCTATGCATGTATGCATGCAGAAAACGTAAAAGAGGATAAAAAAATGAATAGGAAAAAGCTGATTATGATATTGGCGACGATAACAATACTGACGACTATTATTACTCCATTGTTCTTTGTTCAGAATCCAGTGGCAGCTAGTACTTATGATGCGGACAACATGGTGGTTAGCGGCGTGTTAGCATCTGACTCTTATATACTCTATCCCTATACCAAAGAGAATCTGATCTTTGGCTTCTCTAAATATGGGGAACTGATAAACGGCGAAGTCAAACAAGGCTTGGAATATGACGGTATGGATGTGTTCGCGAATCCTAACGTGCTTGAGAAGGACTGGAGTCAAGGATGGTACATCGATATACATTACGCTGACTTGGCAAATAATTACAAGAGGGCGTGGGCTTTCGCCCTGTACAGTGACATCTCTGGATCAACTGGTATCGGCGGAGACTGGAAAGAAGGATGCACAAATGGACCACTCGGAACGCCTTACGGTGGACGAAAAACGAATGTGTGGGCAATTACGGATGACATTGAGGTTCTGTACGATGGACCTAGAAGATTTGTTGCCGTAACGAACACTACCATATACGACAATGCAGCCAAGACATCTGATGATGCACTGGTTAGTGTAACGATAACGTTTGTGTTCAACAAGGTCAAAAAGTACGTAATTCTGTTCAAAGACATTAAAAGATTGGACAAAGGAAAGTTCGGTAGGACATTTCAGGTTGAATTCAGCAACCGTGGAGAATGGGACATTGGCACCTCAGCGGCACCACCCAGCTACGCGCACTTCTATGATAATCTAATGACTGTATACGACGGTCATTACCACGAATTCTATAACGCTACCAACGATATAACTGGGTTTGACTTAGTACAGATGATAGATGAGGATGGAAGTTACGTAGGATTCGCAGCGTTCTGGCCGCAACTCTTTGGAAAAATGGTAGACGGAACCACTCACATAACCAGAGACACAATACTAGAGTCATTATGCACAAAAGAGTTTAACCAAACGTGGTTATCCTTGGGGTCACCAGCTGACAGAAATATAACACTTTCAAATCATGGTTGGCCTAGCGCCGATCCTTATCCCCGAGGACTAGGAGCAATCAGCGATGAACCATGGGTGTACAAAGAGGGAATCTTGCTAACCGCAGGCGGTGTAGATTACACATGGAACGGCACAGCAGATGAAATCGTACTTAATATTGAGCCGGCTGACACCGACTATATTACAGTGGTGTACAAGCACGAGGAGAACGCTGATGTGGACGATTTGAGCGCTCACGTTACTGAGCCGGATACACCCTATGTGATCGGTGAATGGTGCTTCGACCTTGAAAATAAAGATCATCAGAGACAGTTCAGAGCAGTAACTGTTTACGGACTAACGGACAGACACGACGCAGACGACGACGACGCTGATGCCGAAACTTGGCAAGATGTAGACGACAATGTGATAGACTGTGAGATTCAGTATTATCTGGACGAGATCTTCAATCCCTTCGACCTTTACAGCGCAGTTCATAAGAAGACGCGGAGATGGGTTGACTTCCACACTGTAACTACTGCTGAAGTAACCGCCGAAATGGTTGTGTTTAACCTTACGCATACATCGGTTATGAAGCCAACACCTTGGATAGAATATTGCAACTCGGCTGAAAAGGTTATGTGGGACGGAGAATTAAGAACGCCAGAGCGTGCCAGCGGCATCTTTGGAGGCTTCAACTACACACTTTCTGTGTGGCCTGATGGCGTAGGAAACATAACGATAACTGGCGACAACGTACCAGAGGCTGAAACAGAAATAAAAGTGCTTTACACAGCCAACATGACGAAGGAGAAGATTGACCTAATAACAATCGAAGAAGGGATACTCTCGTATCAACTATCGCATTGGCCAGTTATACTAAACACAGACCGCTTTGGACCCAACGGTATTTTGGTGATAGACAAATCTGGCGAAGGCCCTGTTATAGTGACAGCTAATTATTCCATTACCCCTGAGAATGGGACATTAACGTTCGACACTGCAACTACAGGCGATGAGTACAACGTGATCTACGAGATATGGGGCGGAAGATACGAGTGGATGGTTGTCGGCAAAGACGCTGCTACCATTGACTCTATAGGCGCAGCCTATGTCACCGAAGCCTTTGACTCCATCAAAAACATAGACGTCCAAATGACAGGCATGGACATAAACGAAACAGCCCACGGACCATACGCCCCCTTCGTAATGGCAGGAGCCACCACCGGCACAAAAGCCGACTACATAGACACCCTAGGAAGACCACACCTACGAGACGACTGGTGCCACACCACACCGATATCCAGCAGTAACATGATCTTCGAAGGAGGACCAGTAGCCCAACTGGGAGCGGAATACTTCAACGAATTCACCAACGCCTTCTTCGCTCGAACTCAATACGTGACGACCGACACTGGACACGCAAACAAAATCCTAGCCCTATCCTGCTGGGACAAAAATACCTTCGGCAGCGGATACGCAATAATATCCGTCTACAAGGACATAAACGGAACCATAGGCTTCCTAATCTGGGGCTACGACGGACAAGACACCTACTACGCCTCCCAATGGTTCTGGGATATTCCAGATGGAATAACGGCACCAGACGGAACAACAGTGTATTCAGGGATCGAATACCTACAACACGAGAACCTCGGAGTCACAGACATAATCCTAGAAATAGACTACCCAACAGACGACCCAATACACCCAACAGTATCGATCACAGAGCGCCTAGGCACCATCAGCGAGAAGGACCAACACGACTGCTAAAGTCGCCAAAACCCTCCTTTTTTCTTTTTTCCCATTTTTGTAAACGAAGACAGAGCGAATCGCATCGATACTGTTCCTCAAGAGAAGAAGGTTACACCTCAACCCACATTGACAAACCGCTTATACTACATTCCGCAAACGATTTCTATACACACGCAGAAACAAGACACTATGCATGGATGAAGCAATTTTTCAAGCCGCATCTAATACCCAATTTATCATGTCTTCAACAATCTTGCATAATACAAAAAACTGGAACTCACGTGATGCTTTCAAGAAGTTTGGTCTTATAAATGCTCCTTATGGAGGTTTGTGATGTTTTATTGCATGTTGGCCCCCGGCCATAAACCGTGAAATCCGCCTTCCACATCAACTGTTAAAGTAATCATCACTTAACTTACTTACTCGTGTACATTTATACTCGTTTTAGAGCGCGTGCGTACGTGTGTATGTTCTTGCATACTTGCAAGAAATCTAAATCTATGATTTGGAAGCCTCTGCTAAGCACTTCAAGAGGTTCGTTGCAATTCTGCAATATTTCTATAAAATACATCTATAAGATTTCGAAGTATGCCCCTTATACAGGCGTGTGCTAAAAAACAACTAGAGAATCGGTAAAAGAGAAAGGAGAATAAAAAATGAAGAAATATCTTTCGATATGCTGTGTTGTTTTATTAATAATTTCAGCGTTATCGATAACCGCTGAACGCTTAAGCATCCATGCTGACGTTACGGATACATACGTAACTTTAGACAAAACTGCTACAGACTACGAGATTACTTGCGGCCAAGAGATTCTGATGAATCTTACTGTGAACGGCACGGGGGTTGGGGGACCCTTGGATATAATGTTAGTGATCGACCGCTCTAGCAGCATGCTGGGCAAACCACTTGACGCAGCTAAAGCCGCAGCGAAATCCTTTATCGACAATCACAGCTTCACTGGAGACCCAGCCACGAGCGACTGGGTTGGAATCAGTTCCTATGCTACTACTGCAAGCCTTGATCAAGAATTGACTGACAACTCAACCTTAGCCAAGTCAGCAATCAACGGGTTGTCTGCGGGGTTGTCTTCGAGAGGGTACACGAACATCATGGCAGGTGTTCACGTAGCCCAAGAAGAATTGGCAACGAACGGTCGCAACCACGCTATGGATATCATAATTGTACTAAGCGATGGTGTAGCAAACCGATGGACTAGTTTTACAACCGGAACTACTTATGAAACAGCAACTTGGCCCGCGACACATACAACAAGTACTTTGAAAGCCATAGATGAGGCAACAGCAGCTAAAAATGCTGGAACCATAGTTTTCACAATTGGTTTGAATCTGGCCGCTCTAGGACCCTCCCAAGGGGTTGCTAGAGACACTTTAGAACAGATGGCGACATCACTCGACTATTTCTTCGACGCAGCTACGCCAGGATACTTGGAAGAGATATACGGAAGAATCGCAACACACATAACACCTGCAGCCACCAACCTGACGCTTACAGACGTAGTGGAAGATGAATTCGTTATTGTAGGAGGCTCCACCGATCCACCAGCCACATCAGTCGTGGGGAACACGATTACTTGGGAGTTCGACACACTAGGTAGTGAAACCAAAACATTCCAGTATAAGATGCGACCAATACGAGGATTAGAAGGATGGTACCCAACAAACGTTGAGGCAAATCTTACCTACACCGACCCCGAAGGAAATCCTGCAAGCCAAACGTTCCCAAATCCACTGATTTACCTGTACAGGGTCTGCACACCAGCGATCCAGATAATTAAGACAGCGAACCCAACCGTGATCAATAAAGGTGAAAAAGTAGTTTACACTTACGATGTCACCAACCTTGGACCGTATCCACTACACGATGTCAACGTAACAGACGACCAATACGGCACAATCTCCCCTGCACCCTTCGACCTAGATGTGGGAGAAACAAAGATCCTAACATACGAAGCGTACCCCAACGCAACTGTAACCAACGTGGCAACAGCCAAAGGAAAAGACCCATGGAACTATACGGTTAGTGACGAGGACGACGCCATAGTGAGTGTCATCGCTGAGTGTCCAGTCACTTTCTACACTGATCCTGTTGGCTCTAACTTTAACATCACCTTTGAAGGCAGCACCTACGTTAACGGTGACATGGACACGTTCCCCTATGGTACTTCAGGTTCAGCTTATGCTGATTGTCCTCCAGGCTGGGTGTTTGATCATTGGGAAATGGTTGGCAACGTTACGCTCGATCCAGACGAGTACGCTAATCCTGTAACTTTCACCATCAAGTGTGGTGGTGACCTCAAAGCAGTCTTCACGGAAGAGCATGGAAACGGCGACTTGGGAACCATCGGCTACTGGAAACACGTGTTCTACGTTTGGAAGGCAAGTAAAGGGAATTTCAAAAACTACACAGGACAAATCCTTGAATGGTATCTGGGAGATATAACCGTGGCATCCGACGTATTCGGCGAGAATTACACTCTCACTTTGGAGAGTGCACATGATCTCCTGTGGGCCAATCCTGGTTCAAACATGAGAAGAAAGGCTCTTAGACAATGCTTTGCCTGCTGGTTGAACTGGGCCAACGACGCTGTTACAATGTCTCAAATGGTCGATACAAACTACGATGGACACCCAGACATGACCTTCGGCGACGCCATGACCATAGTGGAAAACATACTGAGAAATCCGCACAGCATCCTGGCAGAGCTAGAATACGCGAAGGACGTATGCGATTCAATAAACAACATGTAACCAACGTCAGCAAATCTTCAAACACGTACGACTGAAGCAGCAGTAAAATCTTACGTAGCATGCCACAAAGACTTCACAAGATACAGCTCCATCCGCCCCTCTCCATTTTTTCAACATGTACTTCATTTTCACTTCATTGAATAATTCACAAATGTCATCCAAGACACCTTCGTCATGAAGCCGAAATCCGCGTGCGCGGACGTACATCCTGTCAACGGCTGGGAAAACACATAAAACATCATTATCTCTTCACTGGCGAACCCTACATAAAAGAAAAGTATACCAGAGAACAACACTCCCACCTAGTAAAAGAAGCCTACGCAACAAACGAATCCCAATCCGTCTTCGCCATAAACTGGGGCTTCGTGAAAATACACATGACAACAAAATTCAACCAAGCTCTCGTTATTGCCATGGGATGTCACGGGGCAGGCGACCCAACTATATACCATGAATTCTTCAAGCGAGGAGCAACTGCATACATAGGCTGGGACGGAGATGTGGCGTTATTTCACTCAGATAAAGCAACCCTCCACCTAATCCAGACCTTGTACACAGAAGAACTCACATTAGAACAGGCAATCGAAAAGACAACAGAACAGATAGGGTCAGACCCATCCTATGATAGCATCCTGAAATACTACTATGCTCAAACATAAACAAAATCTGACATATTTGAAATAATACGCCATTGATTCTTTATTCTACACAAGGTTCTAATATCTCAAGCTATAGTTCACTAATGAACAAACATGAGCGACGTATCCTCCAACGATTCCTCCACACAACCCTTAGACGAGGTTACCCAATTTGAACAACTCCGCACCACAGTTGAGCAAGAATTCGAAGTAGAAGACAGCTTCGTAGAATACAACATACCAACCTTCCATGTGAAGCTACGACAAGACTCAAAAACAGCTTTTCTAAGGCTCATCAAACGTTTAGACCCCCTAGGTTTCATTCCAGTTCTGAGAAAAAGAAACGACAAAACCGTGCTTCAGGTCACACAGAAACCTCCCATGAAACCCAGCCGACCCATCATAAATATAGCGTTATTTTTTGCAACAGTTGGAACCGTGCTGATTGCTGGATATTTCCAATCTCAGGATGTCATAGGAACGGTGACTTTTGCGGCTGCCATCATAGCAATCTTAGGCTCACATGAGATGGGACACAAGCTAGCAGCTGACAAACACCATGTAGAAGCCACATATCCATATTTTATACCAGGCCCCCCACCTATCGGCACCTTTGGGGCTGTCATCCAACAAAAATCTCTTCCCCCAAACAGAGACGCCTTATTTGACATAGGTTCCACTGGCCCGATCGTAGGTTTTCTTGTAGCAATCGCTGTTACCATTATAGGCCTCCCCCTTTCAAGTTACGCTTGGATTCCTGAAGGCGGCCTCACACTGCCAGCGCCATTATTATTTTCGTTGATCGGGCTTGCGTTCCCCCCATTAGGAGCGGTTCCGCCCCAAACAGAATCCGTACTTGTGATATTATTGCATCCGGTTGCCTTTGCGGGTTGGGTTGGAATGATTATTACGGTGCTCAACCTCATACCAGTGGGAATGTTCGATGGCGGCCACGTCGCACGGACTTTCTTTGGGAAAAGGACACGTAGCATCATATCGTATCTTGCAATCATAACCTTGCTGATTTTAGGCCTTTTAATCTGGGAAGCGTTCATCATATGGGCAATAATTGCGATTTTCTTTTCGTCTATGCGACACCCCGGTCCGTTGGACGACACTTCAAAAGTAACAACTTGGAGAAAACTCACTGCTCTCGGGATAGCTACAATATTTTTCCTCTCATTTCCTTTCTTAATTTAATTCAAAACTATAGACACTTCAGATAACACTTCAAAAGCCGTGTCTATCAAAAAACCACGCTCTCTCCGGACCGCACGCGCGGCAGCTCGGTGAGAAACCGACTACCCCCCCGGGTATAGGGGTCTAATAAGAGAGAGAATAACGCAAATAACGTAACAGTCACCTAGCAAATGAATTAAACCTTCATTCACAAACTTTAAGAAACGGTTTCGAATCAACTTAATGATTCCCAGGAGCGTTAGAACTGTGAGTTACGAAGCCAAAGAAAGACTCGACAAAAAACTTGACAACTGCACCACATTAGCCAAAGTTTTCGAGTTAGTGAAGGAGGCCGTAAAGAGGTTCCTGAACATGCACAGAGCCGGTCTCATGCTCGGCCTAGCTGACTTGGGAATGAAGAGAGGATATTTCATAGGCGCGTTTCACCCTGTGGGCTCAAACATCATAGTTGTGAACCGAACTCCCCTTGAGACCGCTCTCCGAACCAAGGAGCGGAGAATCTTCAACGCTTACTGCTTCCACCTGTTTCTCCATGAGTATCTGCACTCTCTTGGATACATTGATGAAGATGACGTGAAGGAACTGACCTATGAAGTCTGCAGATTAGCCTTGGGAAACGATCATCCAGCCACTAGAATGGCAGAAAAAGGCATAGCCATATACTTCCCAAAAGTCGCGTATCTGCCCTCTGATGGTTATTCAAATAGAATGAGAAGAGGGTTATCTGAAATGGAGCTAGTGGATTTGAAGACTCCAGATTACATAAAGTAAATTAACTGTCAATCTGTCATCCCTCAATGGCAATGTGCACCGTCTTGGCATCTAACGCACGCTTGTGCCACTTTACTTTGATTTCGGATCGCTTCTTGTGAGCATGAACTTTCTTAGCTCGAACAAGTTCCGCCATCTCAGTTAAGTAGGGTGCCAGCAATTTCATACTTTTCATGTCTAGTTCCGCCACGTAAACAGCGTCCAGTATGTCGGTGGGTTTAAAGCCCAGCTCCTTTCGAAGAGCCTGAACACGACGTGCCAAGTCACGCATAACCCCCTCGCCCAGCAAAGCCTCGTCTCGATGCGTGTCAAGCAGAACGTGCAGATCGTTTTCAGACGCCAACGCCCATCTTTTCAAGTCAACCTGCGGAAGCTTTTCAAGATATTCGACTTCCTTTACGTTGACGAGTTCGAGAAACACTTCTTCCAAATTCTTTAACGCTTCTTGTACCTGTTTCGACGCCACCACCACGACTTTCTGCAGGGGCCACCGACGTTTCAGCCTCGCAGATTGTCTAGCAGAATACGCTAGTGGAACGCACTGTAGTAGGGTTTCAAATTCTTGTTCTAAAGAGGTGTCTTGAAGAGTCTTATCTGGCTTAGGCCATGCTTCAAGGTTCACAGATTCGAGGAGAGTGTCGTCTAGTTCTTTGTAGACGTTTTGGTACATGAACTCGCTTAAGAACGGGGTTGCAGGGTTAAAGAGAAGAACCAGCGTTTTTAACGTGTTCCAGAGGGTTGCATAGACAGCCAATCGACGGTTAAGAGTTTCAGGATCGTCGCTCCACAGTTCTCTGCGAACCATGGGAACATACTGTCGGCTGACGACGTTAACAACAAATTCTTCTAGTTCTGAGAGGGCGAAATGGAACTCACATTTTTCAAGTTTCTCGGTAACTTCGTTGACTGTTTGCTGTAGTTTTGATAACAACCAACGGTCAGGATTTTTCAGAGCGTTGTTTTTTCTGGCCCATTGGAGAGTGTGTTTTCGCGGGTTGAAGTGGTCATATTCAGCGTTTTGCATAAAGAACTTGTGCAGATGGTAGAGTGTGCCGAGGATTTGGTAGGCGCGTCTGTTCAATTCTTTTGTGTCGAAGTCTATGGGATCTATTGGAGAGCATTTCCAGAGCATGTAGAATCTGCAAACGTCGGCAGAGTATTTTTCTAGAACTGAGTTGGCGTCCAATACGTTGCCAAGGCTTTTGCTCATTTTTCTGCCTTTTGCATCTTGGGCTAACCCTTGGAAGAGAAAGGCCTTGTACGGAGCCTCTGCTTTACCTGTTAATATGACGTGTTCGAGTAGTAGTGTGTTTGCCCATCCTCTGGTTTGGTCTATTCCTTCGGTTAGAAAGTCGACTGGAACAAATTTCTTGAACTCCTCATCTGTGAAGCGTGCGTAAGGAGATGCACCACTATTGTGCCAAGCGTCTAACACGAAAGGCTCCCGTCTCATAGTAGCGCCACAATTGTCGCATTTCAAGATGACCCGGTCTACCCACGGTTTGTGCAATTCAAAATCATCGCCTACAGGTTCTGTGTTCTTCTCAAGCAGCTCCTTCTTACTGGCTATACACACTTTGTGTCCACATTTTTTGCAAACCCAAACGGGCAGAGGTGCGCCCCAGACTCTTTCTCGAGAAACACACCATGGCTTTCCTTCTTTTAAGAAAGAGAGAAACCGGTTTTTTGGGCTTTCATAGAAATAATTGACTTTTTCAGCGGCTTCAACAACTTTGTCGTTCACCTTATTTGTCCAGAGAAAGTATTCTCTGCGGGCGAGCCAAATGAGTTTGTGGTGGGAACGCCAGCATGTTGGGTATTCGTGTCGAACAGTCTTTGTGGACACCAACAGTCCTTTTTGACGGAGTATATCAACCACTTTGGAGTCTGCGTCTCGAGCGAATATTCCAGCGAATTCACCAGCTTCCTCAGTAAATCTACATTCATCATCAAAAGGAACGTACACAGATAATTGACGCTTTTGAGCAGCCTGAAAGTCTTCTTCACCGTTTCCCGGCGACAGGTGTACCACGCCAGTAGCGGTGCTTACATCTACGAACTCTTCGCATACAACGGTGTGAACGTAGGGTTGTTGATCTAGTTCCCGTTGACGAGGAACCGTATCCTTAAATGGATACTCATACTTTGTGCCTTCGAGTTCCTTCGCTGCCACAACGTTGACAATTCGGTAGTCGCTTATGTCAAGTTCTTGCATGACAGATTCAACTCTGTTTTTGGCGAGAATCCACGTTTCTTCGCCGACTTTCACCTTGGCATATTCAGCTTCTGGATGAACTGCCAGCATCATATCTGTGATTATTGTGAATGGCATTGTGGTCCAGACAAGGAAATACTCGTTTTCAGCCTTGCTTACTTTCATCTTGAAGTGGAGAGACGGGTCTTCAACCTCTCTGTAGGCTCCTTCGTAACCGACTTCGGCGTTGCTGAGGGATGTTTGACAGTGAGGACAGTAGGCAACTACGTAATAACCCTCGCCAAGAAGGTCTTGATCCCAAGCCCGCTTAAGATACGCCCATTCTCTTTCGATATATTCGTCGTGATAGGTCCAGTAGGCCTTTTCGTTGCTCATGAAAACTCCGAGTTTCTGATCAGCAGCAACCCATTCTCGATGGTATTTTTTCACAGTTTTCTTGCACTCTTCGATGAAGCGTTCTTCACCAACCTTTTCTAACAATTCTTTTTTGTTTCTAACACCAAGTGCTCTTTCAACTTCTAACTCAACTGGCAAGCCCTGACAGTCCCAGCCTCCCCAGAAAGGAACATAAAATCCCTGCATGGTTTTAAAGCGGTATCGAAGGTCCTTCATCACCCGTCCGCGAGCATGCCCAATATGTGGAAAGCCGTTAAGAGTTGGAGGTCCTTCGACGAAGCCTAAAACGCCTTTGTTCTTCTTTTCTCTAAGTTGCATGAGCCTTTGAGAAACTTTATTCTTTTCCCAAAATTCACGGAGTTTTTGTTCAAGTTCGAGTGGACGATAATCTAACGTAAGCCAACGTCTAGAATCAGCTTTGAATTTGACGGCCACCTCTCATCTTCATAGCACCGCCTAAGGTGGAATGTTATTTGACAAATATAAGAGTTGCTAGTAGAGTTTACCGTCAACTTGTTAGGACCTGCTGCGAGAGGTTAAGAAAAGAACAATGCAGAGTGCCTCAGTGAGGCGCATGTTCATCAAGTTTCAGAAATATGCCGGGCATCATAGGCACTCTAT
>SOJA01000152.1 GCA_004376975.1 Candidatus Bathyarchaeota archaeon | reverse complement strand
GAGGTGTGGGAGGACACGGCTGCGTGGGCCAAGATGGCAGTTGACAAGTGGGGAGCGGAGATGCTCACAGTGCACCTGCTGAGTACAGATCCGCTTATTAAGGATACGTCCCCAGCGGAGGCTGCGAAAACTGTTGAGGAGGTACTACAGGCAGTAGACGTCCCACTAATCATAGGAGGTTGTGGTGATCCAAAGAAGGATGCTCAGGTTTTCACGAAGGTTGCCGAAGTGGCTGAGGGCGAGAGGGTTTTATTCAGCTCCGTCACTCTGGACATGGATGAAGCTGGTGTCCTCGAAGGCGTGGCGAAAGCAGCTCGAAAACATGGGCATTTAGTCTTAGCATTTACATCTTTAGATTTGAACCGGGCTAAGGAGTTGAACAGGAAACTTTACGAATATTTGCCTGAAAGCAATATAGTGATGGACTTAACAACAGCCGCGCTCGGCTATGGACTTGAATATTCGTTTACTATCCACGAGCGTGCTAGGATGGCAGCGTTAATGGGGGACGCAGAGCTTCAGCACCCAGTGCTGGTAGGTACAACGAACGCTTGGGCTGCAAGGGAGGCATGGCTGAAGCTGGGTCCTGAGTGGGAACCGAGGAGTCTCAGAGGACCTATATGGGAGACTATAACCGCGCTGACCCTACTCTTAGCTGGGGTTGACGTATTCATGATGATGCACCCGGACGCTGTTAAGACCATAAAGAAACTCATAGGACAGTTTATGAGCATGGGCAATGCTAAACCAGAAAAGATTGCTAGCTGGGTTAATGCAAGAATACCAAGGAAGAATGGAGTATGAGCGAGAGAGAGATCAAGAAAGGCGTAAGAGCACTCAGTCCCATCGACGCATACAAGCTACTTCCTAGAACTAACTGCAAGGAATGTGGAGAAGCAAACTGCATGGCATTCGCAGCCAAGCTGGTCAACAGAGAGATCATCTTGGAAGATTGTCCCCCACTTCTAGAGAAGGAACACGAAGAAAAGTACAAGAAACTCAAAGAAATGTTGGCGCCTGTGATTAAGGAGATAGTAATCGGCACGGGAAAACATGCGGTCAAGATAGGTGGAAAGCTTGTTATGTACCGCCATGAGTTCACCTACCACAACCCAGTATCTCTAGCCTTCGAGGTGACTGACGAGATGCCGACGCGGGCTAGATTCTCCGGTGAAGAAGCTCTCCTAGACAGAGTGAAGAAAGTTGAGGGTTTCTTTTACGAATACATTGGAAGAGAGCTTAAACTTGATATGATAGCTGTCAGGTCGACATCGAATAACCCAAAGACCTTCAAGTCAGCAGTGACTACTGTTGCCGAAGCCACAGAAATGCCGCTAATTTTGTGCTCGTTAGATCCTAACGTTATGGAGGCTGGACTAGTAGTCACTTCAGGGAGAAGGCCGCTAATCTATGCGGCAACCAAGGAAAATTGGAAAGACATGGCCGATTTGGCGTTAATGTATAACTGTCCCTTGGCCATATTTGCCCCGAACAACCTTGATCTTCTAAGATCCCTAGTAAAGACTCTAATCGAGTATGGAGTCGAGGATTTAGTGCTTGACCCTGGAACATTCCCTGATGACGGGTTATCAGATACTGTGAACAACTTCACAATGGTGAGAAGGAATGCGTGTAAAGGCGGAGATGAACTTTTCGGTTTTCCCCTTATCGGAACGCCAATTACAGCTTGGTTTGATGGAGAAAACTCGAAGGAAATGCTAGCGTGGAGGGAGGCATACATAAGCGCGACGCTCATAAACAGATACGCTGACATACTAATAATACACAGTCTTGATGGCTGGTCTCAACTACCTGTTGTCATATTGAAGTTTAACATATACACAGACCCTAGGAAGCCAATTTCAGTTGATGCTGAGTTATATACGTTTGGAAAGCCTGATGAGATGTCGCCAGTGATGCTAACCACCAACTACGCCCTAACATATTTCACGGTCGAATCCGACCTTAAGAAGTTTGGCGGGAACTATTACCTCATCGTAGCTGACACCGAAGGAATCAGTGTTGAAAGCGCTGTAGCCGGGAGGTATCTGACAGCTGAATCAATTGCAGAGACAGTCAAGAAATCAGGGGTAGCAGAGAAAGTTAGGCATAAACATCTAATCATACCAGGCATGGCTGCCAGATTAAGCGGGGAAACAGAGGACGAAATGGAGAATGCTGGTTTAACAGGTTGGCGCGTCATGGTAGGTCCAAGGGATATATCTGGAATCGCAAAGTTCCTAGAGAAAAATTGGCCCCCAAAAGAGAAAGAAGAGTAATGTTAGCACTCAAGAAATATTCACGCTTAAAATCAACAACCGCAGCAGAAAGAAGAATCAGAGCAAAGTAATGAAATAATGAATGCTTTGAGGAATTTTGGAAAGAGTAAGCTTGCGCGCGCAAAACAAAGCGTGTCAAAGATGAAAAAGAAGATTGGGAGTAGCTCACCTATATAGGAGATATCACCGTTAGCATGGGCAATATGCGTAGCGCTATCCTAATTTAGGCGGTATCACGACTGCTGTGTGAGTTCGGTTGACTCCGTTTATGGACATAAATTTCTGTATAATCTCTCTAAGTGTATCCATGTCGGGAAACTCTGCATAGGCAATGAGATCGAACTGACCAGTAACAGCATGGGTCATCTTCACTCCTTCAATTTTGAGCGCCTCATCGGCAATCGCCCAAACCATTTTAGGAACTGTATTAACGAGTATATACGCTTCCACCACAAACACCATACCAAATGTAGGATGACTTGTTTATTTTGTTTTCCTATCATGCATACGCTTTACATGATGAGTGAGGAGAGCAATGTGTTCCTATCTGCTATCTTTTGGATTGAGACCTTCAGGTCGCTGATGTCACTATTTGATTTTTTTTGCAGAGTTATCACCGGCTGCGCGTGCTCTCACGTGTGCAAGAACAGGTTAGTAGTTGTAGCTTGGAAACAGTTCTTTTAAACCTGGAATGTAAATCGACTCAGAATACGTCTCCGCGAACATGACGTCCGCGAGGAGATCGATATAGAGCATGTTCTGTGCTACGAGTCTTGCTTCGTCTCTTTTCTTGGTCGATAGAAGCGTTGCATAGGCTCCTGAAACCGAACCATTTCTAATGGGATGTACCTTCGCATTTGGCAGCTCAGGGAAGATTCCGAGTTTTGTTGCGTTGTTTAGATCAGTGTATACACCAAACGCGCCTGCTAGGTAGAGGTTCTTTATATCATAAATAGATATTTTGAATTTCCTCATCAGAACCAGTATTCCACCGCAGGCGGCTGCCTTGGAATCCATTATGTAATCCATGTCACGCTGTGTTATTACAATGTCTCGTTCAATCGCCGTTTTCTCAGCAGGAACTATTACATATTCTAACCCGTCTTTCCCCTTTCTAACGAGCGACGTTCGATCCTTAACGATTTTTCCCGCGAAGTCTAGGATACCAACGGAAAACATTTCTGCTGCAACGTCGATGATACCGGAGCCGCAGATACCCCTTGGAAGCGTATCTCCAATAACTGTGTATTCCGAGTTGAAGTTTTCGGGGTTGATCTTGATGTGTTCTATTCCGCCGTGCATCGCCCGCATCCCAAATTTGACACCTCCTCCTTCGAAGGCAGGACCGGATGCGATGGAACATGATACAAGCCAGTTTTTGCTCCCTAAAATGATTTCTCCGTTTGTTCCCATGTCAACTAGAAGGGATGTTTCATCAGAATTATACATGCTGGAGGCTATTACGTCACCAACAGCATCACCTCCTAGAAATCGACTCACATTTGGAAGGCAGTAGACGTAGGCCTCTGGGTTTACGTGCAGTCCTAGTGCCTTCGCTTTCTTGATTACAGGCACTCTAGAAACTTTATCATTTGCATCCACATACCAAAGGTAGTCTACGTCTATACCTGCTAAGAGATGGTTCATGACGGTGTTTCCGCCCACGGAAACACTTGTAATTTCTTCGTTCTTAATTCCAGCGGTTGATGTAAGCCTGTTCACAAGGTCATTTATGCTCTGGATCACTATCCGTTGGAGCTTCCGTAAGCCATTCTTGTTTTTACGTGAAAAAGCAATCCTAGTGAGGAGTGTTTCGCCATAAGTAATCTGCTTGTTCAGCCCTGAAGCATTTCCTAAAATCTGGCCGTTCGTCAAGTCAACAACGAGTGCTACGATCGTTGTGGTTCCAACGTCGATTGCGAGACCGTAATTTGAATGGGTTTTGTCGCCTGGTTCGACGCTTACGATTTCAGGGGTTTCGGTTATGCTCAAAGTTGCGGTCATAGGTTCTTTCATTGAAAGAAGGCTGTTATAGATTTCTTCGCTTACGTTTGGCTCTGGACCTGAGTAGCCATGAAGCCTGACATAGCGTGGTTCATTATTCTCAGGAGACCTTAGACTCACCAAATATTTTCTTGATGCAGGGTCGAGTTCATCTATGGCCATTTCCGTACTGGTAAGTATCTTGGGGCTGGCAATTCGACTTTCAACTGGAATTGTAAATTCACAGTCGCTTTGCACGCGGATTTGACAAGCAAGACGATATCCTTCGGAGATTTCCTGAGTTGAGAGCCATTTTTCGTACTTAGTGGATACATCGGAGACTTCACCTTCGTTGAGAATAACTTTACATGTTCCACATTCGCCTTCTCCGCCACATATGCTTCTAATCCTAATACCCGCCTTTCTGATCGCATCGAGCAAAATCGCACCTCGTTCGACCGCGATTACCTTATCCATAGGATTGAACACGATTTTCACGAGGTCACCCATTCCTTGAAACACCTGAAACCTATAATTTTTCGCGCGCGCTAAAGTTCAAGTTGTTGATATTTTTACTGTGGCAAACATGACTCTTATACTTTATTTTCCTAATAGTCCAAGTCATTATTCAATTTGCAGATAATCCCTCTTGAATGGAAACTTAACCGGTCCAGATGGCGCGCGCTTCACAAATGTCCGCGTGTCTGTTTTTTCTTGTCTATATTGCTGATCATTTGGAATCCAATTGATTTCTTACTAGGTCATAAAAATGGAAACATCGTGCGCTAGAGTATTTAGGTCAGAAAGAATTGTTGCATTAAAGTTGTTGTCGAGTTCTTAACATGCAAGAGTTTTTAAATAGCAGGTAAAATAATCTCATAACATCTTCGAATCGCAAGATGAAGGTTGCAACGAATAAATGCCTGAAATTAAGTCTTGTGACGTAGGTAGCTTGCCTTTTTCTGGGAACTTTGCAAAGTTTTTGGATGGAGCATCACAGTTTGAATCAGCTTGCAGCGGTGCAAGCGGGTATTTTCGTTCGAAAGTCATCACGAGCTTTGTTGATAAGGCTCAAACAGGAATCAATACTCCTTATTACCCTCAGTTCAGAGACATGAACCACATGTTCTTAGAACTCATTGATGGTATTGAGAAGCTCAAAAAAGGATACGTAGAATCAGGAGATATGTCACTAAAAGAGAGAGGAAAATCCGTACCAGAGGTGAAGGTGATCAAGGAAAATTCCAGAGAGATTTCTGGAGTGCTTGGTCACCCGTTCGAGTTGGGAGTCTGCATAACAGGACCATACACTTTATCCTCTCAATTTGCTTTCAGAGATGCAGGTTTGTTTCTGAGGCTTGGCGGCCTGATTTCCCAACTTGTCAAGAATACTGTTTTCAACGAAAAACACGGAAGAGTAAGCATGATCTCTGTGGATGAGCCTATATTTGGATTGTTGGATGATCCGTTGATAGATCCTGGCTGTGAGGGAAGAGAAAACCTGAGAAAAGCCTGGGAACTCATTACGCGGGTTAGCAAGGCGAATTCTAATTCTGTGCACACATGTTTACACCTCCACAGCACTGCCGACAGGCTCTTCTGGGAAGTAGAATCGCTTAACATTGTAGAGTCTGAAATGAACAACCTCCTTTACCGAAGCAAAGAAACAAAAAAGAATCTAGAGGCTTACGACAAGTTCCTAAAGGCAACTGTATGCACCACAAACTTCGATGAACTAATAAGAGAAAAAGCAACCGCATCACATCAGCAAAACGCAGATATTAACCAGAAAATCAAGGAAAGCTGGAAAAAAATCTTGAATGGAGAACTGAAAGCTACAGTTTTTCTTGAGAATACAGTTTTGATAAGAAAGCGTATAGTAGACATTGCCAACCGATACGGTCCAGAAAGAGTCCCATATGCAAGTCCAGAATGCGGACTGAAAGGATACCCCACCTATGAATCTGCACTTGAATGTTTAAGACGAGTTGCAATTGCCACCAGAAGTGTATACGCTTAGGTAAGACCGTGTGCGCGCAAAAGACCAAAGTCAATGTTTCTTCACAACTAAGTGGCTTCAAACCCGACACTCAAGAACCTCAGTCAATGACTCTTGTCAATGACTCTTATGATAATGTGGAAATTGGAAACGATTTCAGTCACGAGTTTTCTATGCTTTTGGGTTGTATCGTTTAAGATAATTTTCTGGTTTTGGAAAGATGTCTTGGGTTCTTTCAAGACGCTTTCTAGCATTAATTCTATGTTGAAGGATCACAACATCCCTTGGATTATTGAAGCTTTTAACCCCATCCGCTGACCTTTCCCTCACGATTTTTATGCAGTCATCCACCATACAGCTTAAGACGCAACCCCACAGTAGATGCAAAGCTCCTCTGTTACCCCAACCTCCCCAGCCCTCCAAAAAAAAGCATTAGTTGGACAGCCTCCACACAAAGCTTACATTCTAACCCTTGACAGGTTCGCTTGTCAATAGATATACTTCCATCAAGAAAAAACTCCTTAATGCCTAAGGGTGCTAGGAGCTCCTCCCTCCGCTTTCTTCTCTCTTTTTCCGTTGTTTCTGCCAATAGCTGGAATGTGTCGAGACTTGAAGGCTTCTCACCCTTCTTAGACATCTACTCTCATCTTTTGTTAAACACTTGGTTGAAACCCATAATAACTTATGGTGGATTTCAACTATTAATTCTGCGTACATGCGACAAAACTGTTATCTTCTAGGCTATTCCGCTCCTCTCAATGATCTTCGGCACGATCCACTCGTAGCCTATAGCCATCATGTGAATCCCCGCAGCATTAGTCGTCTTGCGAATTTCACGAAGCAATTCACCAAAGATTTCAATGTTCTCCTCTCGAAACGCATCCTTGCTTTTCTCCTTTGCCTTGCGAAGACGTTGCTTCACATCCTCAGGAACCTTTATCCCTGGCACAAACTTAATCATCCACTTCATCATCGACGTTGACTTGAAGGGCGCAACACCAAATAATATAGGAGTCTTAAGATAAGCTGCTGCATCCGCAAAACGCTTAGCCTGTTCCACACTGTAAACACATTGAGTTTGTATAAAATCAACGCCAAGCTTGACCTTCCTCTCGATCTTCAGTAACTCTGCTTCCAAAGGATCGGCGTTCGGAGCGGCAGCGATTCCAATATTGAACTTTGGCGGATCCTCAATCTTATTACCCTTTAAATCCACTCCTTCATCAATCACCTTGCGCATCATGTACGTAAAAGTCGCAGAATCTAAATCAAAAACAGGCTTAGACCCAGGAGTATCCCCGACCGTTGTATAATCACCCGTCAAAACCAGAATATTCCTGATCCCTAATGCACCAGCCGCCAGAACATCAGACAACAAGGCCAAACGATTCCGATCGCGAGCAGTCATTTGATAAACAGCCTCCAACCCTACCTCCCTCTGAATCATGTAACATGGCACAAGAGCATTCATATAACCAAAAGATGTAGGGTTATCAGTAACATTGGCAGCTACGACATGTCCCTTCAAAACCTTTGCTCCTTCAAGAACCTCATGAAGACTCGTCGTCTTCACAGGCTCAAGCTCCCCAGTAAAAACAAACTTCCCTGCCGATATCTGCTTCATTAACTCACTATGCGTCTCTCTCTTGAAGGCTCCGCCGACTATCTCCTCTACCTTTCCGAATTTTTCTTTCTTCTGCGCCACTTCACCACCCAGTTGCCGCGGATGCTCTGAAATCCTATAATCCCGAGGAATCCTAAACTTCCTGAACAAGTCAAGTTTGTTCCTTTCTTTCAGGCGGTTGTAGATGAGAATCCACGCACAATCGTTTTTCCAGCCTTCAACCTCACACTTCCCGCTTGCTTGTCCCCCGCAAGGACCATTAAGAAGACTTTTGGCACATCTGGTTATCGGGCATATGCCTCCAGTTTCGAACAAAATGCAGTCTCCACACGCTCGGCACATCTCATAAAACTTACCCTCCTTCGTGTCATGCATTCCGATGAACATCGTGTCGTTTGCTGGAATGATCACCTTGTTTGAATACAAGTCTGCGAGTGTTTGAACTCCGACTCCACATGCCAAGCTAACAATAGCGTCATATTCTCCTATTAGCAGTTGAAGTGAAGATAGAGCTATCTGTCTATCACATTGGCGCAAAATCGAAACTGCCTTGATCTTTGAGCCGTCCTTGCCTACGAGTTTTCTGTGCATCTCAAGCAATTTCTTTAAAATCTCAGCCTGCTTTTCACCACCGGTCTGTACTATAGCAGCGCATCCATCACAACCCACTATTAGCAGGCTTTGGAAATTTCCAGTCATTCCAAAAATTATTTCAAGTGGTTTCTGCTCGACAATAATCAAGATGTAAAGCCTCCTCTAAAGAACCTCTTATGAGCATGAATCAGCAATATAAAAATTCCTATAGCTAAGACACAAGTTTAATATTCATGGCTTTGCATTCCATAAGCTCTTGCGATCGCGGTTTAACGACCATTTGAGGTTAGCACTGTGCCCCTTTACAACCATGTCGAAAAATATTATCCGCCTTGCCGCAAGGCTTGTCCTGCAGAAGTAAATATCCAAGCTTATATAGCCCTCATAAGCCAAGGAAGATTCAAAGAAGCCCTAGAAGTCATAAGAAAGTACATTCCTCTTCCAGCGGTTTGCGGGAGAGTATGTTTTAGTCCATGCGAGGAAGCATGTACAAGAAAAGATATAGATGAGGCGCTAAGCATACGAACCCTAAAACGACTCGTCACAGACTATGAGCTTGAGATGGGGAAAAAAGAGAAACCAAATCCGATACCGAGAAGGTACATTGAGAAGATAGCAATAATCGGCTCTGGTCCCGCCGGACTTACAGCAGCATACGAACTTGTCAATATGGGATACCCCGTTACAATTTTCGAAAAATCTTCCAAGCTCGGCGGCATGTTAAGAGAATGCATACCAGATTATCGTTTGCCCAAGGAAGTGGTCGACGTAGAAATCCAATACATCACGGATTTAGGCGTAGAAATAAAAACAGACACCACAATAGGCAAAGACATAACGATAGACAACCTGCTCAATCAAGGCTACAAAACCGTTTTCATAGCTACAGGTGCCTCACAATGCTTAAAACTTAATATTGAAGGAGAAAACCTAGATGGTGTTCTCCACTCCCTTGAATTTCTAAGAGATGTAAACTCTGGCAAGCACATCGAACTTGGAGACAAAGTGGCAGTCATAGGCGGAGGAGACGTCGCCGTTGACGTGGCCCGAACAGCAAAGCGTCTGGATATCCGCGAAGTAACCATAATATATAGACGATCAGACAAGGAGATGCCAGCGCATCACAAAGAAGTTGAAGAGGCAAAGCTTGAAGGTGTGAGCCTTCATTTTTTGGCTTCCCCCAAAAGGTTCATTGGCAAAAATGGGAAGGTTGTCCTAGCAGAGTGCTTTCGGATGAGTTTAGGACCGCTCGATGACTCCGGTAGAAGACGGCCAGTACCAGTCGAAGGCTCAGAGTTCACAGTGCCAGTTGACACAGTTATAATAGCAATAGGGGAAACGTCAGACACATCATTCTTACCTAAGGAAGTTGGAGTCACAAGAAGAAACAGGATTATAGTTGATCCTATGACACTTGAAACAAGAATGCCGGGAGTATTCGCCGGAGGAGATGCGATCACGGGACCAGTATCAGTGATAGAAGCAATAGCTGCTGGCAAGAAGGCCGCAGTTTCTATAGATCGCTACCTCAGAGGCTTCGATTTAAAAGCAGGAAGAGAGGATAAGATCTCCGAAACAACATGGGTTACAGACAAAGAATTACTAGAGAAAAAGCCTAGACAACCCGTGCCATTTTTGGCCCCACGTCAACGCTCCGGAAACTTCAAAGAGGTTGAACTCGGGTTCAGTGTGGAAAATGGCTTGAAAGAAGCCCACAGATGCTTGTTGTGTGGACCATGTGCTGAATGCCTTCAGATTGAAGACCTGTGCGAGTCAGATTATGTGTTAGTGGATAAGGATGGATGCATTGCATGTGCCAACTGTGAAAAAGTCTGCCATTACGGAGCTATAAAAGTTGACAAGTCCGTCGCAAAAGTTGATGAAGCACTCTGCAAGGGCTGTGGAACATGTGTAGTTGAATGCCCAGCAATGGCAATTTCCATGAGCAACTTCACAAACGATAAGATCTTGGCTTCGATAAAGGAAGCTCCAAAAGTATGGAGAAGCAACGAACCGCATGCTTTGGCTTTTATCTGCAACTGGTGCTGGAACGGAAACATCGACAAGCTTGGAGAACACTCAAGCGTTCACGTTGTTCCAGTTAAGTGCACAGGAAGTGTAGACCAACTGCATGTCCTTCAAGCTTTCTCCAATGGCGCAGACGGCGTTTTACTCATTGGATGTCACGCTTCAGACTGCCACTATGGTTCAGGCGTCTCAATTACTGAGAAAAGAATAGAAGAAATAAAGAAATGGCTTGAAGTTGTCAGAATAGGGCCAGAACGGCTACAAATACGGCAGGCATCCCCTGAGAACAAACGTGTTCTCGATGAAATAATCATGAATTTTGTGTCCGACCTAAGAGATATAGGAGTCAATCCATTACAAAAGAGAATCTAGGCTACTGTCCCCTAAACTTTCAGGACTAATTTTATAACTAAGCTAACAACCACTGTAGTTACGGTTGGAAGAAGAATGTGTGAGTTTACTGTAATCCTTAGCGAAGAAGTCGTGTTTAAAGACGCTGTTTATGCGAAGATGGAAAGCAATAATGTTGTAGTTAGAGACGTGCTTGGAGAATCAAAAGATTTCAAGAACTGCAAGATCATTGAAGTTGACGTTAATTCCACTCGGCTTGTATTGTCTAGTGTCTAGATTGAACTCTACTCAAGTTTTTCAAATGTCTTTTCTAGACATAGAACTAATGCTCCGTAAGACTCAAAGATGTGGCTTTTCTCATGTTCAATATTGCCTTCGCTTTTCAGCACTTGACTCAGAGCTTTGATAGCATCATTTCTTATTCTTGACAACTCTTCAATTTCGTCAGAGCTGGAAGCTTTACCTTTCTCCTCCAAACCATCCATTAACTCCCTGAAAAGTCTGACACACTCTTTCACATGCTCCACAAATTCTTGCTCTGCTTTCATGTAATCTTCAAGCCTGATCTCCAGTTTTCTTGTTTCTCTCGACAATTCAGACGACATAGGCTACATCTCAATGCTTTCTTAACTTCTTTAATAGTAATATTAAATCGTTCTGGATAAAAAAAAGGGATAAATCTATTCTTGGTAGCCAACTTTTTCTTTGAGTCCCTCAACTGACTCCGGATTCATGAGAGTTGAAGTGTCGCCAATAGATACATTTCTAACTAAGGACTTCAGGATTCGACGCATGATCTTTCCGCTTCGGGTTTTTGGCAGTCCATCAGCAAATATTATCCTGTCAGGTCTTGCCGTTGGCCCTATTTCGGCATCAACATGCTTTATCAACTCCTTCATGAGCTGATCTGAAGACTCTACATCAGATCTTAGAGTCACAAAGGCTATGGGTACTTCACCCTTTATCTCATGTGGAGCCGCCACAACCGCACATTCCACAACGGCTTCATGGCCTGTTATGGCATTTTCTAATTCTGCTGTTGAAAGCCTATGGCCTGCAACTTTCATCACATCATCAACTCTACCAGTTAACCTGATGTTTCCAAGCTCATCCCATCTTCGTGCTCCATCACTTGTGTAGTAGTATTTTTCGTCGTAGACACTGAAGTATTCCTTATATCTTGCTGGGTTTCTCCATACGTTTCTAAGCATTCCAGGTGCGAACGGGTTTTTCTGCACCAGGTAACCACCTTCGCCAATGTTCATGGAGTTACCAGACTCATCCAGAATATCATGGCTTGTTCCGGGGAAGCTTCTTCCAGCAACTGTTGGAATGAATGGGCCAATACCTGGTAACGAGTTGATTAAGGTTCCTCCGGTTTCTGTTTGCCACCAAGTGTCAATCACTGGGCACCTTCCACCGCCGATCTTGTTGAAGTACCAGAGCCATGCTTCTTCATTTATTGGTTCACCTACTGTGCCGAGTAACCGAAGACTGTTTAGATTATGCTTTTCCGGCCATTCTTCACCCCATTGCATGAGCATTCTTATTGCTGTTGGAGCTGTGTAGAAGGCTGTTACACCATATTTCTCTACTATACTCCACCATCTGTCAAGTTGGGGGTAGTTTGGGGCGCCTTCATACTCTAGCATGGTGACTCCGCATAAGAGCGGACCATAGCAGGCGTAGGTGTGGCCTGTAACCCAGCCGATGTCAGCTGTACACCAGAAAACATCGTCGTCATGAAGGTCAAAATCCCATTTCGTCGTCCAATATGCTTGCACTGCATATCCGCCTGTGTGGTGTTCAACTCCTTTCGGCCTGCCTGTTGTGCCGCTTGTGTAAAGAAGGTACAATATGTCTTCGCTGTCCATAACTTCAGGATCGCAGTAACCATCAGCATTTTTCATTACTTCATGCCACCAGCAGTCGCGGCCTTCAACCATGCTCACACTCATCCCAGTTCGTTTCACGACAACCACTTTCTGTATAGGGGCTCCTTCAATTCCCTTGTCCGCTTCAGCCTTCAAGTTTATTTGTTTTCCTCGTCTGTAGTATCCGTCTGCTGTTACGAGAACTTTAGCTTCCGCATCTATCATTCGTTCTTGTAGGGATTTGCCACTGAAAGCTGAGAATATTACGCTATGTATCGCCCCGATGCGGGAACACGCTAGCATCGCTATCTGCACTTCCGGGATCATTGGCAAGTATATTCCAACTCTGTCACCTTTTTTGACGCCGAGACTCTTCAGCACATTAGCAAACTTGTTGACTTCACGGTACAAGTCAAAGTATGTGAGAACTCTTTCTTTTTCATCTGGAGGTTCGGGCACCCATATTATTGCTGCTTTGTTTCTTCTCCACGTTTTTACGTGCCTGTCTAAAGCATTGTAGGACATGTTTAATTTTCCGTTGACGAACCACTTGTAATAAGGAGGTTCCCATCGGTAGTTTTCATCCCATTCTTTGAACCAGTCGATTCCTTCGCGAGCAAGCTTGGCCCAAAATGCCGCTCGATCCTTCTCTGCTTCAGCATAGATTGATTCATCTATCACCCAAGCCTTCTTCTTAAGTTCTTCAGACGGCCAAAACACGTTATTTTTCTGCGGGTCTTTTCTTACCCACATAATAGGTTTAAACGCCATATCAATCACTCTAGTTTACTTGGATTTTGCTGAAAATGTGAGATTTCGGATATAAACCTTATGGAGAACTTAAGATTATTAGATGGGCTTTCTTTCAAGTTCTTTAAGAACCGTTCTTTTCAGGGTTCCATAATTTATATAAAGAGTTAAACTTTTGCGCGCGCTAGGTATTTTTTCAATTTCGTCTGGGATTCACTCAAAACATTTTTCAGTTTCTAAATATTCTAATAGGTTCTTTCTGATGTAGGTTCCCGAACAATCAATAAACTTGTCTGAAGGCTGATTAG
>SOJA01000164.1 GCA_004376975.1 Candidatus Bathyarchaeota archaeon | reverse complement strand
GCGAAATCTGAGAAGGAATCTCGTAGGGCAGTTAGGAAGGTGGTTAAGGAGCTGAAAACGGGTGGGATAATAATTATCAGCAAGCCTGAGATGAAAATCCAGAATATCGTTGCTTCTGCGAGTTTAGGCGGAACCATAGATTTGGAGCAGGCGGCGTACTCTTTGGGGAAAACGATGTATGAACCGGAACAGTTTCCAGGACTCATATATCGGATGGCTGAACCTAAAGTTGTTATATTGTTGTTCGCAAGCGGTAAACTGGTTTGCACAGGAGCAAAAAGGGAACAGGATGTTTACACTGCAGTGCATAAGCTTCACAAGATATTAGAGGAAAAAGAACTTATTTTTTATGAACCAGATTCAACCGCGTAACTTCATTTTTTGATCTGCTTCAGAATTATATTCAATTGCACTTCATCTATTGCTCCAATTTCATATAATCTGTCAGCTATTTCACTAATCCTAAGAAGTGCATGAAGTTTTATTCCGTTTTTTTCAAGATTTTTCCTTCCTTCCTCTTGCCTGTCCAAGAGCACAACAGCGTTTGCAGCTACTCCTCCCTCAGCCTCTATAGCTTTCGCTGCTTCCACTAGAGACAGCCCTGTTGTGATTAAATCATCGATCAGCAACACACGATCTCCCGGCGTAAGAATCCCCTCTATTCTCCTTTGTCTCCCATGAAACCGTACGCCTTTACGGATGTAGAGAAACGGCTTCTTCACGTTGTAGGCAACTAAAGAAGCAAATGGTATGCCCGCAATGGGAATTCCAGCTATTCTGTCAAAGTTATCTAAGCCTATTTCCTGGCTAATAAAGTCTGATTGTAAGTTGCAGATTTCTCGGAAGGCGTCTGGAACACTTGGAATTATCCTCAGGTCTATGTAGTATGGACTTATTTTTCCGCTTGTGAGTTTGAAAGCTCCGAACTTTAAGGCTCCTATCTTGTTTAGGATATTGCAGATTTCAGCTTTTATGGTTTCTCTGCTTTTTTTCTTCTGCATTTTCTCACACTTTCTTAGATACTTGGTAGATTTTGCATACCTCGGGGATTAGGCATGTGACCTTCGGCATGTCCCTTTTGAGGAGTTCAGCGAATTTTTCAAGGTCTGTGGTTAAGCCTGTGTGATAGGGAACAGCCACTTTGGGTTTTGTTAATCTTGCGATTTCAACACCAGTTTCCGGTGACGTTCCAGGCGCAATCCCTACTGTGCAGAAGACAATGTCGGGTTTTTCTTTTTCACCTAATTTTGCCATTTCTGGAAATGGTAAACTGTCTGATGTATGGTAAACCTTGACTCCGTCTTCACTTGTAATTATGAAAGTTATTGGCGTGGCTGCTGGATGGTTGCTTTTCTCAGCTTTTATTGAGACTTCATCAAATTTGACTTCCATGCCTGGTTGAACTTTCCGCAATTTTTCTGATGGAATCGCGTTTTGAAGCCTACTTGTAGATGTCGGGTCAGCCAAGACCACGCATTGCGTGAGTTTGCAGATTTCCGAAACAACTGGCTGATCCAGATGGTCGTAATGTTCATGTGTGATTAGAACAGCATCAACTTCTTTGAGCTTTCGAGGTTTCACATCAACAGGGTCAATAACAAATGTTTTCGAGGGAGTTTTAATGGTTACTCCTGCATAATGATTGAACCATACAAACAGAATTTCATTTTTGCTTGGTGTTTTAGACTCAATTGACATCTAAATCCCAAAAAAGACTACTGCGCTAAATACTTAAAAGACCTTTGATAAGAAAGTCCGTTACACTTAAAAGACATACAACAGCCTTTAACTTCCATCGGAGCGAAACTGAATATGGTTGACGTGTGGCTTCCATATGGGAAAACAGATGCATGCGTAAGAATTCCAACTCGAAATTTTCTAGGTTCAATCAAACCAATGGAGAAACCCGTTGCACCGGACGCCAAGGCGGAGGTTCAAAGGGCTTTAAGGGATCCTATAGGTTCTAAAACTCTGAGCAATATTGTACAGCCAGAACATAAAGTGGCGATAGTCGTTGATGACATAACCAGACCCGCCCCAAGCGACATCATGGTTCCGCCAATACTTGACGAATTAAACATGATGGGTGTTAAAGAAGAGAATATAACAGTTATTTTTGGTTGTGGCACACATAGAGCGGTTACTCATGAAGAGGCCTTAAAACTGTTGGGTGAAGACATAGTCAACCGCGTAAATGTTATGAGCCATGATTGTAAGGCTCAAGACCTAGTTTATGTAGGCAAAACTAGAAAACATGGAACAAAAGTTTATTTGAATCGTGTTTTCGCTGAGGCAGATACTAAAATTGTTACAGGAGACGTATGCTTTCATTACTACGCTGGTTACGGTGGAGGGCGAAAAAGCGTTTTACCTGCAGTGTCCGGTGAAGAAACAATAAGGCATAATCATGTGATGCTTTTGCATCCTAAAGCCAAGACAGGGGTTCTGGAAGGAAATCCGGTTCATGAAGACATGGTTGAAGCTGCAAGACTTGCAAAAGTGGATTTTGCTCTAAACGTAGTGATTAGCAATGAAGGCGAGATTGTTAAGGCTTTTGCTGGTGATTTGGAAAGAGTTTTCTATGAAGGAACGAAGCTTGTCAACGAGATGTGCCGTGTACAAGTGGATCGTAAAGCAGACATAGTTGTTGTTAGCCCGGGTGGGCATCCAGCGGATGTAAACCTTTTTCAAGCATACAAAGCTGTTGACAATGCTCTTGAAGTGGTTAAGCGTGGTGGAGTAGTGGTGCTTGTAGCCGAATGTCCTGAAGGACATGGAAACAAGGTGTTCTATGATTGGATGGTCAAGTTCAAAGATTTGAAAGCTGTTGAAAGGGCAGTTAAACGCCGTTTCGTTCTAGGCGGGCACAAGGCCTATTATTTGATGAAGGCTTTACGAAAGGTTCAGATAATTATGGTTTCCTCAATGCCGGATTATTATGCAACAAATGTTTTCCGATTGAAAACAGCTAGAGCTGTAAATGACGCTTTGAATCAGGCTTTCAATGTTACAGGTAGGAAGGTGAAGATCTGGGCTATGCCCTATGGTAACTTCACTCTGCCTGAAATCAAAACAGGTGAAGATTGAAAAGCTTTAGAAGTTACAAAATAAAGGTTAAATGTGAAAGGAATTAATATAACCCCAAAATTGTATCAAGGGCTAAGTTGGGACGGGGAGAACGTTTGCAACAAACCTTCAAGCTGCGGAAATTCGAAGCGGACGAGTTGAAACGTATTACATATATTAATCACACTTGTCTACCTGAGAACTATTCAGACTATTTTTTCCTTGATTTGCATCATAGATTTCCAGAAACATTCATTGTTGCAGAAGAAAACGGAGAGGCTGTAGGCTACATTATGTGCCGCATTGAATCAGGCTTATCCAGCCTTGGTTTCCATGGGTTAGCCAAGAAAGGACATATTGTTTCTGTAGCTGTTTTATCCCAGCACAAGCGAAAAGGCATAGGAGAAGCTTTGGTCACTAAAGCCTTGGAAAACATGCGCCTATACAAGGCGAAACAATGTTTTCTGGAAGTTAGAGTGACCAACACGCCTGCAGTAAATATGTATAAAAAACTGGATTTCCAAATCTCCCGCACAATTCGAGGCTACTACGCTGACGGGGAAGCCGCATACGTAATGACAAAAAAACTTCCTTCAGATTAGTTTACCATTATGAGATGACGTGGATGGGACCTGTGGAATTTGCACTCGTAGCAATAACCTCCATAATCGCAGTAACAAACCCTACGAGTACTGTGGCAGTTTACATCGCTTTAACCAGAGACATGGATTTAGAGGAACGTCGCAATGTTATCTCAAAATCCATGAAAATATCAATTCTCGTTCTAGCCTTCTTTGCTTTTACAGGACAGCTTCTCTTTTTGATTCTCAACGTGACCTTTGCTGCATTCAAGATTGCGGGAGGCATCCTACTAGTTACAAGCGCATTTTCAATGCTTAATCCTAAAAGGAAAGAATTTTCTAAGGAAGAGCTTGAAAATATCGCTATAATTCCGCTTGCCTTTCCTCTGACCGCTGGACCAGGAACAATCATGGCGGTAATACTTCTTGTTTCTGAGGCAAGCAGCATGTTAGAGACTTCTCTCGTCTTCGTGGGGATTCTTGCTGGAGTAGCAGTGTCCTACATGGGGATGATGTACGCACCTAAAATATTCAAGTTTTTAGGTGAGGACGGTCTTCATGTCATAACAAAACTTATGTCGATAATTGTGCTGGCAATAGCCGTGCAATTCATAATTAATGGGGTCGCTGAGACAATGTCCATGCTTTAGCGTATATTTGTCACCAGCACAATTATACTGGCTTTCGTTAGCAGAGAATAAACAATACCTGTGACGTGAGAATAGAAGAAACTAGTTCAGTAACTGCGAA
>SOJA01000175.1 GCA_004376975.1 Candidatus Bathyarchaeota archaeon | reverse complement strand
CCGTGTTTCTAGACGGAACGTGCAACCCTAGTCCCCCTCCCTCGTACTTCCACCTCACGATGGTTTCCTTCAGGAGGGATCTACCCTTCCAGGCTGCACACGTCTGTAACCGTCTGGTTTCAAGCACTTTTCACCCCCCTCTCGGGGTGCTTTTCAGTTTTCCGTCACCGTACTAGTACGCTATCGGTCTTGAGGCGTATTTAGTCTTGGAAGTTGGTGTCTCCCAAATTCCTGCACCCAAACCAGGGTACAGTACTCTGGGACTCCAGCTCAACTCCTTCCAGCTTACGCTTACGGGGCTTTCACCCTCTATGGCAGGCCTTTCCAGGCCACTTCAGCTTAACTGGCGAGAAGTAAACCGGGCCCATAACACTACATCCCCTATGAGTCTTCCTCACAGGGTTCGGTTTGGACTAATCCCTTTTCGCTCGCTGCTACTAGGGGAATCTCCTTTGGTTTCTTTTCCTCTCCCTACTAAGATGCTTCAGTTCGGGAGGTTCCCGCTCCCGTATGGGAGCACCACAATTCCGAAGAATTGTGATAGGAATTCCCATTCAGGAATCCCCGGTTCTACAGCTGCATACGCTTACCCGGGGCTCTTTCGCGGCTGGCCGCGCCCTTCTTCAGCTCTCAAGCCTAGCTATCCTCCAGACGGCGTAACATGTCGGGCCTTGTGGCAGTATCTGTTTGGCGTTTTTGGTGAACATTTGGCCTGTGCATGGTGTCATTATGAGCCTGTAGCTCACTTTCACCCTTCACTCCTCATTTTTTAGATGGGAGCTGCATCCACTTTTTGGTTTACAGTAACTTACTCAAAACATTTTTGAGACTGGATTCGCAAATATAAGTATTGCGTCGTGGATAATAAGTGTTCTTGGTTGTAGGTTTTAAAAGGGTAGATGTGCTAGTTTATTATGCATGTGAGCTTGAACTGTGAATGGGGATGGTAAAAAGCTTATGAAATCAGGGTTTCAGCGAGTAGTGTCTTCGGGAGGAGTGATTTTCAGAGTCGTTAATGGCCAGTTTGAGGTGGCTTTGATTTCCAGTAGGAGAGTTTGGTGCTTACCTAAAGGTTTTATTGAACAAGGGGAAACAGCTGAACAAACGGCTCTGAGAGAGGTTAGGGAGGAAACGGGCTTGGAAGGTGAAATTGTTGAGAAGATTGACGAAATCAACTACAGTTTCATTAGAGGAAAGCAATATCTCAAGACTGTTCATTTCTTCCTTCTAAAATACGTTAGAGGTTCTGTAAGTGATCATGATTTTGAAGCTGACAAAGTTCAATGGTTCCCCATATCAAAAGCTCTTCAAAACTTAACCTATGTCAATGAACGAAAAACCCTGAGAAAAGCGGAAGAGATCCTGAAACGGGAAAGCAACCGTTGGTTAGGTTAGCGAACAACTTTTATTTTTGATCTTGAGATTTCCTATAGCTAATGAGCCTCGGTAGCTCAGCGGTTGGAGCAACGGCCTTGTATATAAGGCAAAGAAAGCCGTAGGTCGCGAGTTCAAATCTCGCCCGAGGCTCCTCACTGAGTCTTTCTGGTTTATTGAGCACAAGAAAACAGCGCGCACCAGAAGTGAACATACATGTCCTAGAAGAACAGTTATTGCATCTTCTGAAACTGTGTTTAAGCATTTCAGGAATAGATTCTCATCAAACACCCAGAGGAAGGGAAATGCCCCCACTTCATATGATTCCAGCGTTATATGTTCAACAAACATTCTGTTATGGAGATCACACAAGTACACTGGACTTCTTTCTTCAACAAGCTACGTCAATCACTATGGCACATGCTGTTTTTCTCATCAGGTTTTCCATGGTTAGTTTTATCCCTACAATGGCTTTCACAGCGAAATCGCATTGTCATGCTTGAATATTAATAATTAATGACAGCAGTAGAATATCCAGCCTAACTTGGAGCAACCATGCTTATGACGGAAGCAAGTTTTTATGTTGAACTCGATAATTAGCAAAGGATAGTGAAATTTCTTGCGTGAGTTTGTGTTATATTCGCGTAGGGGTAGAACAGAATCAAATTTCACGAGTCTACGCGAGGCTGGTAGATTGGATATTGTGCATGAATGTATTGAAGCAAGTCTTTTTCTTTCTCATAGAATCCGCAGAAACGTTGTTTTTCATGCCTTACTAAGTGGTCCACCCTCTCCGCCATTACACTTAAAGGTTGATGGAGCAACCCTCAAAGATGTACAAACAGATCAAGAGACTTGGAAAGAAATTCTGCAGAATGTTTTATCTGGAAAATCTCATCCAGGTATAACTGTTGACAAAACTAGTTTTGAAGCCTTGTTGAAGTTTAAAGCAGATGTATCATCGATTTACGTTCTAAAAGAACGTGGAAAAGACATTTTTGAGGTTGATGTTGGCGACCATCCTATTTTCGTTTTAGGAGACCACATTGGATTGCCGAGAAAAGCTGAAGGATTTGCTTTACGCTATGGCGAAAAGGTTTCCCTTGGAAAACAGCTTTACTTGGCAGCTTCATGCATAAACATCGTAAATTACCTGTTGGATAGGAGAGCCGTAATTTAGAACCAAAGCACGAGCGCAACGAGTTTTATATTTTGCGCGCACATCTCCTAAGATACTCGGCTCAACTGCTGAGTTTGGCTTCTCAAAATGCTAAAAGCGCCAACGCAAGGATGTTACAGTTGAAGATGTGGAAAGGGTCAACAAACTCTTTATGAATGTCTCTGAAACCACACAGCACCTTAAAAAATACGAAGATAAAATGGTGCTTCACTGATACGCTGTGTACGTATACCTAATTCTAATTCAAGCATAAGAACCTTTTAATCTTCACCCTTCTTTTCTTTGAGTTGTGATCGTTATGCCCGAGCGTAGGAGTAAACATGAACTAGAGAGCCGTGTCGAATTAGACGCTGAAGAGTTAGGGTTCGTCTTAGAACCGACACAGATTGAAGTTGGCTCAGGATACACAATTTCCGTAGACTATGACGAAAATGAAAAACCCATAATTGACTTGAAAACTTATGGAGAAGTTGATATATCCAAAATAGAAAGAGAGATTAAACGAGTTTTTCCGAACGCTCAAATCCGACGGCTAAATCAAACGAAGTCAGTAACTATTGTTAAAAAGCGTAGACGCAGACGCCCCATCAAAAAGAAATGATCTAGCACAGTTTTCACCCAGAAAGCTAAAACGTGAACTGAGATTAAAACAAAAGCAACTAATCCCTCTTAAAACTTTTCCTATGAAGAAACCGAAACTAACATGTAACCTGAAGTTTTTCAGCTGGAAACTCTGTGGAATTGATTGGTTTTTAATCACATTCCGTGCGCGATTCTTCTGTTTCCGACAGCTTTTCAAAGCTTTCCAGAGTAATTGTGAAAGGCTTTGGCTCCATCCTCTGTAATCCTAATAGCGTGCGCTGAACCGTTGGATAACTGGTTAGGTCAGACATGAGGCGATCAACTATAATGTGGTTTGCTTCTCAATTAGAACTTGACGTTTTTGAAGTGCTCCCAGCCCCGCGACTCGATCATGCGCTTTTTCCCATCGATTTCTAAGAGAACTTGTTTTTCAGCGATAACCTTTCCAATTTGCAAGAGTTTTCCACCGATATTTTCTACAGCTTTTTCTGCTTTCTTCCAAAGCTTAGGTTTTATCGTTAGGACGAGTTCGTATTCTTCTCCTCCATAAAGCGTCAACTCCAGCTTGTTTAGCTTGTTGATTTCCGCGAATCTTTCCACCTCTTTAGCTGTTGGAAGATTATTAATTAGGAAGCCAACGTTACTTGCCTTCGCGATCTCATGAAGGCTCCATGCTAGGCCGTCACTTGAATCTATGGAGGCTGTAACGGCTTTGGTTTGACTTAAGGCTAAGCCTTCTTCTAATCGGGCATGAGGCATCAAAACCGAATCGACAAGAGTTATGGCAATTTTCTCCGGTGCGTTGAAGTTTTCAGTTAAGATTTTCAGGCCGGAGGCTGTTTTTCCAAAAAAACCCGTCACTGCAACCAGATCTCCTGATCTTGCTCCACTCCTCAACATTAACGAGTTATCCTTAACTGTTCCAAAAAGCGCAATGCTAATCACTAGGTCTGCGGCTTCGTTCGTATCTCCGCCAATGATGTATGCGTCATATTCACGTGCCCCAGCATTCAAGCCCTTTCCAATTTGCTCAGCATTCTCTTTTGTTGCGAGCTTTTTAGGAAGTCCAAGGGAAACAAGCATAGCTGTTGGTTTCACGCCTTTCGCAGCGAAATCGCTAATGTTCATGACAACGGCTTTGCGAGAAGCCTGCCAGAGACTCATATTCGGCGGAACATCAGTCTTATCTACAAGCATATCCGTCTTCAACACAATAAGATGCCCCCTCCCAATTTCCACAGCGGAGACGTCATCACCGAAGGGAACAGG
>SOJA01000198.1 GCA_004376975.1 Candidatus Bathyarchaeota archaeon | reverse complement strand
CCTTGGAATATGATGGGCATCTTTTCCTTCCATGAATCTGGATGGAAGCCTATTGCAACGTCGGTTTCATCCTTCCTGACAGTGTCTCCGGCAAAAATCCTCGCAAATATGAGTTTGTTCAGAGAGGTGTTGAACTCATCGTTGTTGTCATATCCTACCAGATAGTATCCTTCAACGGTGCACATGAATGCTGTTCTCGGATCCTCGGCACGATCTGCGTAGACTCTTCCAGGGCTGGTTCCCTCGATGACAGCACTTGTGATCAGGTTCCACTCCAATTCCTTGAATAGTGGCCGAACCTTCTCGTAGTCCCTCTTTTTGAGCTCGTGCATCATCTTATTCTCTTCCACAAGGGACTACAGTCAATTATTTTAATCTAGTTAAAGCTCATACGCGCGCGCAGTTGGTTTAGGGCTTATCACAGCCACAGTATCCAAAACCCCTGAAGCTGCCACAGGCATTTCATTCGTGTTCATTCTTCCTCAGATGTTTTTTGGAACCTTTATACCAATAACCAGTACAACTCAGCAAATCGCAAAATTCATCCCGAGCTACTACTTACTTGATGCTCTAAAAATGATTTTCGAGGGAGATTGGATGAATACAAACATTTTCCTATACTTGGGAGTAATTTCAATAGTTAGTATTTCAGTTGTAATCATTGGAATACTTTTGTTCGAAAAATACGGAAGTGCATAGAAGAAGAATATTAAAATTAGTAAGACTCCTAGAGATTTTACTAAGGATTGCAAGCATGTGTGTTTGGGTTTGAGGTTTGAATCCCACACCCCCCACTAATGCGCGCTTTTCTTTGGAATAAACTCCAATTGTTTTACCTGTAAACGTTAAAGGATGCAGACAAATAGTTTGTTACCTCTGTCGTTTTCCGTCTATGTAGTCTTCTACCCATTGTTTAGCTATGGGATCCGGTGTTTGAGTTGGTGGGTGTTTGAACGCATACGCGGAAATGCTGATCAAAGGACCAGCTATGTGGCGATCTAAGGCGATTTTCACTGCTCTTATCACATCAATCACTACGCCACCGCTGTTAGGTGAGTCCTCAACCTCAAGCTTAGTCCTTATCGTTACTGGCTGGTTACCGAACTTTCTCCCCTTAAGCAGTATATAACAGATTTTCCGGTCGTCGAGAAACGGCACATAGTCTGATGGGCCAATTCTCGTGGGCACATCGTAAGGAATAAGGCTTGTAACAGCTTCAGTCTTACTGATTCGTTTTGTTTTCAGTCTTTCCTCAACTGTCATGTTTTGGAAGTCAGTATTTCCGCCCAAGTTCAGCTGGTAGGTTTCCTCAACTTTTACCCCTCTGTCTAAACAGAGCTTAACTAAGTTCCGATGCAGAATTGTTGCTCCTAATTGGCTTTTTATATCATCCCCAGCTACTGGCAGCCCCTTATCCTCAAACTCCTTGCCCCATTGATGGATTGAAGCAATGAATTCCGGTATACAATTTACGAAGGCGCATCCAGCATCTAAAGCCGCTTGGGCGTAATAGCGAGTAACGTTTTTGCTTCCAACGGGAGAGTAATTAACGAGCATATCTGTCTTTGTCTCTTTCATAGTCTCCACGACATCTGCCTGCATGAGTTGACTATTATTGTAAACCTTAAAGGCCTCTTTCATGTGTTCAGCCACCCCGTCGAGAATTGGAGCAGGAGAAACCTTCACACCTAAAGGTGGTACATCTGCGAATTTAGCGCAGCAGTTTGGTTCCTCGAATATGGCTTCAGCCAAATCTTTTCCAATTTTGTTCTTGTTAACATCGAAAGCCGCAACAAACTTCACATCTCTTATGTGATACCCGCCGAAATTTACATGCATAAGCCCGGGTACTGTGGCATTTTCCCTTGCATCCTTATAATACTCCACGCCTTGAATAAGGGCGGATGCACAGTTACCCACTCCTGCAATGGCGACGCGTATATCTGGCAAATTGTCACTTCCTTCTATTCATTAGGTGGTTGATGTTTTAAGAGTTATCTTCCTGCAACTCTTTGTTAAGGATAGGCAAGGTTAAAAGGGAACTAGGGAAATAAACGTTTGAGAAAAGGTGAGATGTTATGGATAAAAGTGAGGTTGACGTAAAATATGAACCAATCAAGGAAATAATCGTACTGCAACAGAATCTATTCTCATCGCCAGACTACATGGCGAGATTTGCGTCAATAATTGCTGGAGGAAAGACAACTGGCTTGTACTGGGCTGAAGGAGTCGTATTCCTGTATTTTCCTCTTCCAGCATCAACGGAAACAGCAGCTAAGGCTCTGGTTGAGAACAGGCGGGTCTACTGGACTTTTGTTGGTTACGCACTCATGCCGGACTATCGACCGATAATTGAGACAAAGGAGAAGATAATGGTTCCAATAATTGATATGTCTTCAAATCCAATGTTCGGAAAAGTTGCACGCTGGTTGAAAAAGCAGAAATAACTTGCTTCTGAAGGCCTGCGAACCCCGTTGAAAACAGTGTGCATTAAAGGAATAGTCTTCTCCGGGAAGGGTGAAGGAGCAAAGTTCATTGGATTTCCATGGGTTAAAAAGCAGGTAACAGAAAAACTTGGGTTTACTCCACATCTTGGAACGTTAAACCTTAAACTGACCAAAGATGATCTCAACCTCAGAGCTTTACTGAGAAACGCAGAAGCAATACAAATATCACCAGCCAAAGGCTATAGCCACGGAAAATGTTTCAAAGCTAAGATCACAGATAATCTTGAGTGCGCAATCGTCGTACCGGAGACTCAAGATTATCCGAAAGATATGATAGAAGTTATTGCACCAACGAATTTGAGGGAGAAGCTTCAACTTAGAGATGGAGACACTGTTGAGATTCGAATACTAGTGGAATAGTCTGTTATTTGTTGCTTGTCTTGAGGAACCTTTTCAAGTATGTCTTCAGGCACTTTTTCTTTTTAAGGTGAAGACCATATTTGACGAGGGCGTTCATTGCCCTTGCAGCATCTTCTGGGGAAAAATATGATGGGATGCCCAGCTTATCAAACCTGTAACGTGTGTATAAGGCCATTTCGGTTTCTCCAATGTCACATGCAACTGTTGGCTTCTCATGTTTACTTGCGACTTTTGCAACTCTGTCAATGAAGTCTTCTTGCAAAGCTGGAGTGTGATGTAGGCCCAAGATGATTACGCCATGGGTTTCAGAATCTTCAAAAACTATTTTGGATGCAAGCTCAAACATCTCAGAAGTCACTGAACCAGTCAAATCCACTGGATTTAGGTTTGTAGCAAACCTGGGAAGTTTTCCAGCCTTCTTCAGTCTGTTGAACTTCTGAATTACTTCTTCTGAGAAACGTTTGACATTCAATCCTTTTATTTCACATTCGTCAACAGCCATTACGCCGGGACCACCTGCATCCGTGATTATCGCCACGTTTTTTCCGGCAGCTGGAGGCTGCATTACAAGAGCTTTTCCAACGTCAAAAAATTCTTCCATATCCTTCGCCCTAAAAACCCCAGCCTGCGCAAAAGCCGCATCATAAATCTGATCTGAACCAGCTAAGGCACCAGTATGCGAAGCAGCTGCTCTTGCCCCAGCCTTTGTTCGTCCACATTTGAGAGCAACAATAGGCTTTTTCCTTGTAACCTTCTCAGCTACTTCTAAGAATTTTCTTCCGGATTTTATGTCTTCAACATATAATAGTATGACTTCGGTTTCCTCGTCATATAACAGGTAATGCAGCATTTCCGCCTCGTCTACATCGCATTTATTCCCGAAACTCACAAATTTGCTCACCCCAATTTGCATACCCGTCAAGTAGTCTAGGGCTGCGACGCCGAAAGCTCCGCTCTGGGTGACTATTGCTATTTTTCCAGGCATTGGACGCGGGGTTGCTACAACTTCATCTCCTGTTATCAGAACTCTTGTTTCAGGCAAAAACAGCATGTCTACGCCTGTTCTGGAATCATAGACTCCGAGGCAGTTCGGCCCTAAAACCCTCATACCAGTTGTCTTAGCCAAGGATTTAATTTGGTTCTCAAGTTTGTTGTTTCCGATTTCACTGAAGCCTGAAGTTATTATTGCAGCAGCCTTCACTTTTTTAGATGCTGCTTCCCTCATCACGTCTACAACATGTGTTGCTGGAACAACAATTACAACAAGTTCTAGTTTCCCAGGGATTTTAGTTACTGAAGGATAACATTCAAAGCCTAGAATAGAATCTTCATGTGGATTTACCGGATAAATCTCACCTTTGAAAACTCCTCTTCGCTTGTTCTCTGCGAAATTTTTGAAGATCACATGCCCTGCCTTGTTTATCCTTCTGGACGCTCCAACAACAGCAACTGAACGGGGATTAAAGAACGCGTGCATCTGCTTCAGAGAAGATTCCATTAGTATTTCACCTTCTGCTCTTCCTAACAGTAACTATAGGATTATACCTAGCTTTTTATATTTGGCTTAACA
>SOJA01000162.1 GCA_004376975.1 Candidatus Bathyarchaeota archaeon | reverse complement strand
TAATAAACCTTATAGCATCAGTATTCCTCATCTTTAACGGAATTAAACTGAAATGACAGCTAGAGAAATCATTGAACAGATACTTGTGAGGCATCCGGACATCTCAGAAAAAGTAATTCTGGAAAGATTGGATAAAGAAAAAAGGAAAACAGGTGGTTTTATTGCGGAAGATGTTCTTCTGCGGATGATTGCAGCTGAGTTCGGTGTGGAAACCTCGAAGGAAGCTCCAGCACTCGCACTTTCGATGCGGGATTTGATTCCAAGCTTGAATGATGTTACTGTTGTCGGACGAGTCGTCGCTATCTTCCCTTCTAGAACCTTCAAAGGCGGTAAGAGCGGGAAAATTGCAAGTTTTCTTATTGCTGGCAAACACAGTCTTTTACGTATTGTTCTATGGAACGATAAGACGAACCTTATAGATTCTGGCGAGGTGGAAGTCGGACAGATAGTTCGTGTTTCCCATGGATATTCAAGAGAAGATTACAGCGGGAAAGTTGAGTTGCATCTCGGAGACAGGAGTGCAATTGAGATTAATCCAAAAGGTGTTGAAGCAAGGAATTACCCTGCAATCAGTAAGTTTATGACAAAAATCGGAGAAATCACTCAAACCTGCAAAAACAAGAACGTGAACGTAACAGGCACCGTAGAAAAGCTGTTTCCTGTCTCCACTTTCAAAAGGCAAGATTCAAACTACGGACAAGTAATGCGGTTCATACTAGCTGACGAAACAGGCGAGATAGCAGTTGTCGTTTGGAATGAAAAAGTGGATGAACTTGAAGAAACACTGAAGAAAGATGTCAAACTGCAACTGGTAAACGCAAAAGCCAAAAATGCAATGAACAAAGGCTTAGAAATTCACGTTAACTCACAAACATACGTCAAAGCTATCACATTAACCGAAGAATGTTCGAAAATAGCAGATTTGAGGGAAGGCTTAAAACACGTTAACGTCAAAGGAGTTATCGTTGCCAAACCAGTGCTTAGAAATGTGAAAACATCCAAAGGAGAACTTGTGAGACTCGCAGTTTTTGAACTGAAAGATGAAACTGGTAAAATATGGGTTTCAGCGTGGCGAGAACACGCTGACATTGTTAGCAGTTTTAAAGCAGGTGACAGAGTTATCATGAGAGACTGTTACATAAAGAAAGGCTTTAGAAAACAGCTGGAAATGTCAACAAGGAACAAAACTCGCTTCACACTTTTTCCAACAGAGTAGAACTGTAGTGCCGGGGGCGGGATTCGAACTCGCGACTTCTGGGCTTGGGCTTATAAGGCCCCTTTTCGCTCTCCAGATTATGAGTCTGGCGCCCAAACCAAGCTAGGCTACCCCGGCATAACATTTTGTATCTATCTAAGATTTTAGGCGCTCTTACATATAAAAATTTGAGAAGGTCATATCTCACCTAGAATTGTTCATTTGTTATCTCTTCTCTAGTTTTCTTACGCCAGAATGTTCTCCAATATGTACCTGATCCGCCATTTTGACGAAAAGGCCTGTTTCAACAACTCCTGGAATGTCCTTCAACTTACGACCTAGTTCTTCAGGTTTATGTATGAGTCCGAAATTCACATCTATGATGACGTTGCCATTATCCGTTATGACCGGACCAACTTTCTTACTGCTTTCTCTTAGCACTGGTTTTCCTTTCATTTCCCTTATTCTACGCATTAAAACTGGTGTTGCGAAAGGTACAACCTCTATTGGCACCGGGTGATCGTTTTCTCCTAAGAACTTGGCTTTCTTTCTTTCATCAGCAACGATAATCAGTTTCTTCGATGCGAATGCAACTATTTTTTCGCGAGTAAGAGCGCCACCCGCACCCTTTATAAGATTCAGTTCGTCGTCGATCTGGTCTGCTCCATCTATTGTTAAATCCAGTATTGAATGTTCCTCCAATGTAGTTATCGGAATTCCATGTTTAACAGCTAGGGTGAAAGCTTGATAGGAAGTTGGGACAGCTAAGACATGTATATCTTCATGTTGAATCTTATTTCCAATTTCTTCGATTGCATAGGCAGCTGTGCTTCCACTGCCTAGACCTATTATAAAATTGTCTTTCACATATTTAACTGCGGCTAGAGCTGCATTTCTCTTTGCCTCTTCAACCCATTCTTCATTAAGTTTCAATTTCCATCTGCCCCAGTTTCTCTAAGACTTTTTCTACTTCTGATCTGATTTTTTCTATTCTTTTTTCTGCTTCCGTTCTTTGACTCGGTTTTTTTGTTGTTTTCTTCTTTCTTCCTTTGGCAGGTTTTTGAGGAAGTGTTGTTGCCGGCTTTTTCGCGGCTGGTATGGTTATTTCCCTTATCGGTTCCACTTCAACTCTTGAGCGCAGTTCATCAACTTTTGTGCTTAGTTCGTCAAAGCGTTCGCTGAAGAGCTTTATCAAATCCTCTTGCATGATTTCTAGTTCATGTAAAGCAACTAGCGATTCATCCTTCGAAATGGCTTCCTTAACCATCATCATTCTAGACTTGTACGTCTGTGCAATTCTTTCCCTTTCTTTCTCTGTTATCTTACCTTCCGCGTGAGCTTCATAGAGCCGTCTGATAGCCCCACCTAGAATCTCTCTCTCCAAATCCATGATTCTAAGTTCTTCCCTTGCCTGCGTTGCATCTTCTCGAGATATACTTCTCTCAATTCTGAACGGTAGCCCTTTCATTTTTATCTCTGATTTCTCTTCTTCTTCCGAAAACTTTTCCTGTTTTTCACGTCTTCTCATAGCATAAATGACTGTTAGACACGTGAGAACCACCCCTAATACTATCACTCCATAAACTAGGGGGTCATCAAACGGCAAAGACGTTTCCTCTCTATCTTCATTTAACGTTTGTGAATATATAAATTACCCAATATACATCGCCAACGTATTTTGAAGCCTTAAACATCCGTAATTATGTGAAACACTGTTGAAGTAACATGTTAAGCAGTCTGAAACAGATTTTTTGCATAATATTATCTAACTAAGCGTCTCAGTGGGCCACTACTATAAGCGCTGTATAAACCATAGACTCGATGAGAGCATTGAAAGGTGTCAGAGAAATCGACAAGGCTTTTGATTTATGCTTCTCTTTCCTAGTCTGTTTTTTGCTTCCAAGCTGATTTCATCTTGCAAACGTCCTATAGATTTGGAAATCGGATATGCAGTTTTCTTCGACCTAGGTAAATCGTTTTCTCAGAGCTTCCCTGATCATCTCGATTCTTGCTTTTTCTTCCCATGTTTTTTGTTTCTTTAGTTCTTCTTGTATTCCTTTTTCTTCTTCCCTTTGAACTGCAATGTTGTGCTCGTCGATACCTTTGTTGGTTTCCTTCACGACTTGTTCAATCCAATCAAGCTTTTCTTCAAATTCATCTGCTGTGGTTACAAGCCTGAGTTTATCACCCATCACGAAGAGTTTCCTATCCCATAGGTGCCTGCTTGATTGCCATTTCCTTTCGAAAATGTCCTGCCAAATGTGATCTGGCATGGTGTCTAGGGGAAGATCAATTATGTAAGCATTAGGAAAATAGCGATCAGTTTTTATGGTGACCTTGCCAACGCTGAAGGGTTTGGAAAGTTTCACTTTCTTGGCTATTTCTTTCATGCTCATCCTCAACTACTTGTTTCGTGTTTCGCTTTAAAAACTCTATGTTTTCAAACGGTCAACCTATCCTTTTCTGGAGACTCGAAAAGTCTGTTTATCTGTCAATTTTGACCCAGTTGTTTGCCATTGAAAACCGAGCTACATAGACTCTTGCTAATGTGGAAATTTTCAATGAGTCTTGGAAGACTGCAGTAAACTCAACAAGTCAGCTGAAACCATAGACGATGTAAACTCTATGCATGTTCTTTTGGAAGAGCCTCGGGCGGGATTTGAACCCGCGACCGCCGCCTTACCAAGGCGATGCCCAACCAGGCTAGGCCACCGAGGCACATAGTATTTAGAGTTATTTCTGTAAAAGGAGCTAGAATTAGGGTTTTCTGATTTCCTATTGTTTTGTGTATAGTGTTGTGTATTGTTGTGTATAGCCTTGTCTTTCTGTAGGATTTCTTTATACTCTGTTGGTAATGATTCATATCTGCCTAAGTAACACCATCTTATTTTATCGGTTTCTTTGATATAGTGTTGGACATAGTAATATTCATAGGTTGTTCCATGACTTTTTGTCTTCTTGATTGTTAAGTTACCAATTTTGCCACATTTGATACATTTGATTCTAGGCATGTCTTTCTTATCTCCTAGCTGTTGTGTATAGAAATCATATGGTACAAGCATTTAACTGTTGTGTACAGTACCTTATCATCATATTAGGCTCTAAACCAGCAAGTAGAGTTTCTATTACTAGTCAGAAACAAAAGAACCTAAGGCTGTAGTTATCAACATAGACGACTTAGAGATATGCAGAGCTAATTAACAAAGGCTATACAGTAACTCTAAAGAATAAAACCCATATAGTTTTGGAGAGAGAATAAAACCTTGGAAAACATAGGATAGGATAAAATGACTAAATTACAA
>SOJA01000140.1 GCA_004376975.1 Candidatus Bathyarchaeota archaeon | reverse complement strand
CATCCCCCGTCAACGAATAATGAAACTAAGGTGAACATCGGTTCATATCCGGAACGCTCAATCTTCCCATTGCCTGCAAACATGTCATATGGTCTCACCATAGACTTCCCAAACAAGGAAAAAGATGTAACAGTATACATTGACAATTTCCAGTGTATACTTTACGGCAACTCCTTCGGACTCTTGGGTACAGATAACGGATCCCCCTACCCTCCACGAGATATATTCTCCACGCTGGTTCATGGAACAAGAGTGTCACTGGTCGTAGGTATCCTTTCAGCTGTATTTTCTACAACGATCGGTCTGTTCCTAGGATTAATCGCTGGATATGTAGGCGGCATTACGGACGAAACTGTCATGAGATTCGCCGACCTACTCTTAGTCCTTCCAACATTACCATTGTTCATCGTGCTAATTTCAGTTATGTCAGCAACATATGGCTTAGTCAGCATGTGGAACATCATAATACTTATAACATTTTTTGGATGGATGGGCTTCAGCCGTTCCGTAAGATCAATGGTGCTAAGCATCCGCGAAAGACCATTCATTGAAGCCGCAAAAGCAGCCGGTGGAGGAAAATTCTACATAATAACAAAACACATGATTCCCAACGTTTTCCCACTAGTCTACGTCACACTTGCAACATCAGTCCCAGGCGCTATAATCACCGAAGCATCACTAAGCTGGCTAGGCCTCGGCGACAAAACAATTCCATCATGGGGAAAAGTACTGTATGACTTCAACGTATCTGGAATAGCCGTCACTAAGGGCCTTACAGAATATTGGTTCTGGATATTTCCACCCTGCGTTTCAATTGCAATCCTTGCAACAGCATTTATCCTTCTAGGATTTGCCTTGGACGAAATACTGAACCCAAGACTTAGACAACGACGCTAAAAAAAGGAAAACCGGATTTCAAGGTAGGCCTGTTCGATGCGACGAATCCTCTAACTGGCGAATCTTCTCAGTTAGACAAGGCCAAAACTCGTGCTCCAGCTTCTCCAAAGCTTCTCTAGACTTTGCACCTTTCGTGCTGAAAGAGCCGCCACCGAAAAATGACGTAAGAGTGCCGAACATAACTAGACGACGCGAGTGAGCGCCTGCAGCAAATTCAACAGTGAAATCGTCTGGTTTACCGGTCACAGAAACACGAATGTTCTCAGCAATCTGATGGAAGCGAATCGGCCCTGCAACCACAGAATATTTTCCGCCTGAATCATTAGATGAAACAGAAAAACTCCTCTCAGTAAAAAATCGACATATGGCATCCACTAACATCGATAATTGAATATTCCTGTTTTTCCATTGAACCTCCATAGCATCATCAAGGATTTACTATAACAACTAGAAGATATAGCTTTTCTCAAAGCTTATATAAGCACGTTTGCTTATCCTTAAAAGAATTAAGGCTAAAAGTGAATGTCTATGCCCTTACTAGATGTACAAGACCTAACAGTCCACTACTCTATCAAGAGAGGCAATGTAAGAGCAGCTGAAGACGTCAATTTTTCCTTGGAAAAAGGAGAAGCAATGGGGCTAGCCGGCGAGTCAGGATGCGGAAAAACCACAGTCGCCTTATCTCTACTAAAAATTCTACCTGTAAACGGCAAAATAGTGAAAGGCAAAATTCTTTTCAAGAACACAGATATCACCAAGCTGTCGGAAGGAGAGATAAGAAACGAAATACGCTGGAAGGCTATGTCTCTAATATTTCAAGGCGCCATGAACGCCATGAACCCAATGTACAGGGTTGAAGATCAAATCATAGAAGCAATACGGACTCATGAAACCAAAGTAACCAAAAAAAAGGCGAAGGAACGAATCGCCAAACTTTTCGAAATGGTGGGACTAGAACCAGCTAGGGCACGGAACTATCCACATGAATTCAGCGGCGGAATGAGACAACGAGCAATGATTGCAATGGCTCTTGCATGCAATCCCAGCGTTCTAATTGCAGATGAACCAGGAACAGCCTTAGACGTTATTGTCCAAGCCCAAGTTCTGAAACTCATGACTGAGTTGAGAAAAAGGTTGGACTTAGCAATGATAATGATTTCCCATGATCTGTCAATTATTTCAGAAACATGCGACAAATTAGCTATAATGTACGCTGGAAGACTGGTTGAGCTGGGAGATGTAATTACAATGTTTAAGAAACCGATACATCCCTACACTCAGGGGTTGATAGCGGCTTTCCCAGGTATTTATGCACCGAAACAAGAAATGAAGGCGCTTCCCGGTTCTCCTCCAGATCTCCTAAACCCGCCTTCCGGCTGCAGGTTCTTTCCTCGATGCCCACACGTAATGGACATCTGCAAGAAAAAAACTCCTCAATTTAAAGAAGTATCTAAAGGTCATTTTGTCTCATGCTATCTTGTTAAGGAGTAGGCGAATACAATGACGGAAACCGTTGTTAAAGTTGAAAACTTAAAGAAATGGTTTGACGTAAAAGTGGGCTTCTTCAAAAGTTTAGCCTCCAAACAGAAACTTTATGTTCACGCTGTAGACGGAATTGATCTAGACATAAAGAAAGGTGAAATCCTAGGACTCGCAGGCGAAAGCGGAAGCGGAAAGACCACAACAGGTAGAGTAATCATGCGGCTTCTTGAACCAACCGCAGGAAAAATCTATTTCAAAGGAAAAGACATCACTCATCTCGACGAAGCCCACATGAAACCATTACGGCGAAAAATGCAAATAGTGTTCCAAGACCCTTATGAATCATTAAACCCGAGGATGACAGTAGGCGACATCATCTCAGAACCTATGAAGCTGCAAGGCATAACTAACGAGAAAGAAGTGGAAAAAAGAATCTACACAATTCTTGAAGATGCTAAACTAGTTCCTCCAAGCGAGTTCATATTCAGGTATCCACATGAACTAAGCGGCGGTCAAAGACAGAGAGTTGCCACAGCTAGAGCTTTCGTCCTCGACCCAGAATTTATAGTTGCTGACGAACCAGTCTCCATGCTGGATGCTTCAATACGCGCCGAAATCCTTCAACTAATGCTCTCGCTATTGAAAAAGTATAAAACCTCATTTCTATACATCACACACGATCTGGCACTGGCCAGACATGTATGTGACCGCCTTGCAATTATGTACCTTGGCGAAGTAGTGGAAAAAGGCACCATCGACCAAGTAATCTTCGAAGCAATGCATCCTTACACTCAAGCACTAATGAAAGCCGTACCAGACCCAGATCCAACCTCAAAACGCATCGAAGTAGTAATCAAAGGTGAAATTCCAAGCCCTGTAAACCCGCCTTCCGGCTGCAGATTCCACACACGCTGCCCATCATACATCGGAGATGTCTGCAAAAAAATTAAACCAAAACTTATAGACGTGGGTAAAGGACATATGATAGCATGTCACCTTTTCTCCGGAAAACCAGTGAAGCCTAAAAAGAAGTGAAAAATGCTTTCAACTAACGAGCATCTGTTTTCAACTTTTTCTTATTTTTCGGGTTCTTCCACACCCATATCAATAAGAACACGCCTGCAACCATAGATGTCACACCTGCCACAATAACAAACCAGTATGGATACACTGTTTCCACTTCCAGACTGTAAATATCAAGTATCTCCGGTGGACCAAAAACTCCAATTGCCCTACCGACTGTCACGTTGTAAACGCCACGGTAATTGGTGATTCCAGCTAACTCTTCATAATAGATTGTTTCATTTATAGTTTCCAACTCGTTTGACTTCTCAAAAGTCAAGCCTCCACCATTTGAAATAACTTCAACTGAAGAGGGTTGAAGATTGTGCTCTGCATAAGGGTCTTGAGTGAATTCAACTCTAAGCTGGGTATCTTTACCGTTTGGGTCACGAATTGTAACTGGAAGATTAAGATAATTATACCCTGCCGCTGGTTCCGCAATCCAATCGCGTCCAGGCTGAATGACTACACGTAGCCTTCTTCCCTCACTGAAATTACCATAAACTGACCAACTAGTCATATTCTTCAAATCATATGCAATTTTATGACCCAATCTTTCACTGAAGATCACATTTTCCTCTTGTATGCCCACCGCTATAGACGTGGCGACTACTCCAATGAACAGCAACACAGTGCCTAAAACCAGCAATTCCCTTCTCAACACGATCACCTTGCTATTCTAACAAAACTAGAATATAGCGGTTTTAATTAACTTTTCCCGGCAGCCACAAACCACCCAAACATCATATCCTCATGTTATTTCTCCAATGAATAAGACAACGGATTTCTTAGCTGCAAAGACAAAACTCAAGACTAATCTCTACGATAACATGCACCACAATCTAAACTGCCAAGCCAGCGCAAAAACAGGGTAACAGCGGATGCTAATGCTTTCTTATCAAGAAATAAATAACAGACAAAGCTATTATGATTATTATCGCTACGGCTACATAAGGAAGCAGGTTTTGAGGAGCAGAAGGAGGAGGAACTGCCTCAACATTAACCAGTTCAGCCTGGCTTTCCGCCGGCTTCGTATTTTGGTCACCATCCCAACTAACCTTAATTTCCCATGCCCCT
>SOJA01000101.1 GCA_004376975.1 Candidatus Bathyarchaeota archaeon | reverse complement strand
TAGGATTTCTACGTGTTTATCTCCAGTTTACATTTGCAGCTGGGATTATGTGAAATCTTTATTTTGTTGTTCCTTTTGAGTAATAAATGAATGCAATGAACGGATTATTGGAATCTGTTGAGTACTTGAAGAACAGTGAAGTGAAAAAACTAGTGGATGCTCGTTTGAAAGAATTCAGAGAACTCGGTAATGGGTCAAGCAATGAAATATTCAAAGAGCTTTGTTTCTGCATTTTAACGGCAAATTTCAACGCTGAAAAGAGTATGAAAATTCAGATGAAGATAGGGGATGGATTCTTAATTCTTCCTGAATCTCTCCTAGCAAGTAAGCTGAAAGAGCTTGGTCACCGTTATCCCAACACGAGAGCAAGGTACATTGTGGATGCAAGAAAACACAAGAACTCGCTAGGAACCACAATTAAAATGTTTAATGATGAAAACAAGTTAAGAGAATGGCTGGATACGAACGTAAAGGGGATTGGATATAAAGAAGCCAGCCATTTTCTTCGAAATATAGGTTATACTGATTTTGCCATTATAGACTTTCACATAATTGATGTCCTAACCAAGTATTATATAATTGGAAAACCGAAGACGCTAACGAAAAGAACATATTTGGAAACTGAAGAGTTATTGAGAAAGATCGCAGGAAAATCAAATCTTAATTTGGCAGAGTTAGACTTGTATTTGTGGTACATGGAAACCGGAAAAATATTGAAATGAACTATCGTGTTCTGCTCAAATGTGTTTATCTATGTTGAATAAAATAAGCAAAAGTGTTGCTGCCGTTGATATCGCCACCGATACAATGAAGCTTGTTCCTAACTTATAGCGGGCACAACAATGCGCAATGTTTATATGCGTCGTTTTGTATTTGATTATTACCTAATAAAAAACTATAAACGTGAAATTAAGGAGCATGAAAATCGAATTGACTGAAGAATTAAAGGAAGAGATGGAAAAGCTGAGAGAAGAATTTGCCAACCTCAAAGAACAACTCAGAGATGTTACTGAAAAAGAACGAGAAAGAAAACGTGGGATCCACATTGACGTTGGTACCAATGTTCGAGAATACATTGATGATGTTATGGAAGGAGTCGCCGAAGGCATACACGGCGAACTTGAGAAATGTGTATTCATAGGGCCAAAAGGTGTCAAAATTCTCAGAGAAAGGCCATCACACAGAAGAGAACATCAAATCGAAGCCAGCTTACCAAAAGTAGCTGAAGTAATGAGCGCCCTAGGCCATGAACACCGTCTAAGAATATTAAAGGAGCTTATGAGTGGTGGAAAATACATCAACGAGTTGCAAGAAAAGCTTTCAGAAATCACCACAAGTACGCTTTCAAGCCACTTAGATGTGCTTGAAGAAGCGGGATTAGTCGTTCAAGAGAAAGTCAGAGGACGACACCTTATCACCATACCTGGCAGAACCGCCTATAAAATGGCAAGACGAGTTACCAGATTTCTTGAAAGAAGGGACTATGAATGATATGGCGAAACTACAAACTGGGTAACACCATTTCCAAAGCACCTGAACCTGTGACGTTGTGGAAAACAGAAAGGTGCATAATAGAGATTAGCAGTGACACTTTAGCTGTTCCAATAAAATTAGATGATGAAGAGAAGGGTTACGTGTTGCACGGGCACGGCAAACTGCTTCTAGATGCCATAGTTGAAACCGGAGAAGGCGCCATTGGGAAATCCATTGAAAAAGAATTGGATGAACCCTTTCTAATGCTGGGAGACACCAAAGAAATGCAAGAACACTTCACAGAATCAAGTAAAGAAGATTTTGCCGCGATGAGCTATGAAAACCAGCAAGAGTTTCTAGATAAAGCAGAGGATTTGTGCAGCCGGTTTTTCAGAGAAAGAGAGCATAACCATCAAAGTTTCGACGGAGACCACGGGTTTATCTTTGCCTTCCCAAATGAAGCTGAGAAGCTGGATATTCTTGTCGCTAAAAATTCAAAACTCGTCTACAAGGCCGAAGACGTAGTTTTTGTATCAAACAAAGACAAAGTAGTTCTGAAAAGCCAAGGCGAAGTGGTTTGCAAGAACAATGGTAAATCAGTTGTTATACAAAAAGACAAATCAGTAATCATCAGGAAAACGATGTTTTAACGTGCACAGATAGAACCGAATTTCTAAGTCTTCTATACAAAACATGCGACACAATACGCAAACATGATCTAACATGCCGATTCTGCAAAAAACGGACCCAAAAATCAAAACAGAAACATGCAACTTCTGCATGGCTATAATAAACTTAATGAAAAATATAGAAAATGAGAATTTCCCGCTCTAGATCCTGTTTCCTTTGTGAATTTCCCAGTGTATAGATTAAATAAAAAAAATTATGCGCTGCTAGATATTACAGAAATAGCAGTGCATTTCGCCTCGATACAGGACGTTTCGTTACTTTTCTTCATGTGTACGAAGTAGAGCAGAGTGTGCGGGAGCTATGAGATATTTAGAAAAACCTATGTTTCTTTTTCTCTTCTTCTTGCGGTTGCGCAACCTCTTGGGTTTCAACTGGAGCTACTGTTACCATCAATTCTGGTTCCTTAGCTTTCTCTTGGGTTTCAGGTTCTTGTTCTTCAGGTTTCTGGGCAGTCTCTGGCTCCTTAAATTCTTTTTCTAATTCGTTTTTCTTGGTTTCCAGCTTCTCTACAGCTTCGCGTTTTACTTTGATTTTATCTTCCAGTTTCTGGATTGCAACATTAACTTCAAGTGCCTTCACGCGTTCTTTCAAAGTCTTCTCTTCATCCGTTAGTAGCTGCAACTCGCCTTCCAATTCTGCTTTCTTCTTTTGAAGTTCTTCAGTTTCTACTAGTAAGGCCAATCTGATTTCACCGAACTCTATTTTGACTATTACGAAGATAATTAAGTTATGAAGACCAAATCTGAATTCATTATACAGAACTACAGCTAGCGTGCGTATCTAGTTCAGGGGCAGCTTATCTAGGATAACGTGATGACGCTGCTATGGTGACATGAGGGAATGGGCTGCTTTTTAGGTCGCCTCGGTAAGAACAGGATGAATAGGCATTCCATTAGCGATGGGCACCGAGCTTTGTCCGGGAGTGAATATTCGGTTAATTATTTCTTGTATAAGGATAAAGGCTTCTGATCCAGTGATGTGTGTTCCTGAAATTTCAGTTGTTTCCTTCTTAACAGTGACCTTGACCAAATAGTCTTTTGTATTTATGGTCTTTCCTTTAGTGGCATCTTCATATCTGGCGTGTGCGAGCGGTGGATATGAAATTGGGTGAGTTGATTACTTTATGGTAATATTTATATATTACTCTTAAGTAATTACTTTATAGTAATAAAAGGTGAAACGGAAATGAAACTGAAACTACAGTTGGTACAAGACGGAAAAATAGTGTTTGAAATGCCACTATCACCCACAGATTGGCCGAGGGAGCTACTGGAAAACGAATTCAAGGCTATCGAAGGGGATTTTCAAAGGTTTTCCAAGATGTTTGATGCTTTGGCTCATGAAAGTCGTTTGCGGATGATGAAGCGTCTCATGGAAGAAGAGGGTCGGACAATAAGCTTCTCAGATTTCATGCGGGACTTGGATTTGAATCCTAAGCTCGTGTGGGAGAACACGAGAAAGCTAAGAGAAGGGGGGCTATTGGAGAAAATTGGACGCGGCAAATATCGTTGCTCAGAATTTGGGGAGAGCGGTTTCATGATGATCAGTTTCGCATTAAGATGGCTAAGGGAAGCCTTGGAAGAATGGGAAGAATTATAGGGAGGTGAAAAATGAGATGACAGCATTCTTTGATTTTGACGAAATGCTCAGGAACTTCGGATTCGACAATGAATTCATGAAAAACATGCAGATACAGTTTGATGAAATCGATAAAATGATAAAGAATGGAAAACTCAAAGGCAAATGGGACATCAAAACAATCGACGAACCTGGAAGGAAGGGATACGTGATTCAGGGACGCTTCTGGTCAGACCAACTAATCGAGCCGTTCCACTCTGGTGAGCCGTTTAAACCATTGAGGAGGCGACCAATGCCTAAGAGACCATTTAAGCTTCCAGAAGCAGCCTTGAAAGAGATCCGTGAACCACTAACCGATGTCTTCGAGGAAGATAAAACAGTAAAGATATACCTTGAACTACCAGGCGAGGAAAAAGACGACATACAGCTTAACGTGACAGAAGGGAAGGTCGAGGTCAAGGCAAAGAAATTCTACAAGACCATAAATACACCGACGAGGAACATCAACATCGAAAATATATCATCAAAATACAAGAACGGCGTACTAGAGATAACAATTCCAAAGAAGTCTCCTGAGAAAGATACACGGAAGATAAACATTGACTAGTTCAAATCTAAAGCGTGACACAGATATACGACCTTGACACACACAAATCCCTACATTTGTTTGAACTGCTCACGTTGAAGGAATAAAGGAAACTGCATAAGCGTCCTCTTCAAATAAAAGAGAAGCTCAATCCAGGGAGTCAAAAGAGAAAATTCGTCCAGCAATTGTCTTGAAGAAGCTAAAAACCTAAGTTTAAGACTGAAAACAGCCTTTCC
>SOJA01000070.1 GCA_004376975.1 Candidatus Bathyarchaeota archaeon | reverse complement strand
GGTCACCGAGTCTATTTCAATGTCATTCAAATTTATAGCTCCAGTATCCCATTTTCTGCCATGTTTATGGGGGTTCAGATTTAAATCTTTCGGCACACCCCTGAGCGATAGCGGAACATGTAGTTAGCGATTAATAGGATGTGCCTTCCTTATAACACACAAAAAAGTTTATGGCATTTTCGAAAACACGAACTGGTTGTAGAGAATTTTCCAAGTTTTACCATGTATACCATGAAGTACTGTTTAGAAGGTTTGCAATAAGGGTGCAAACTATTTCCCGATGGCGTGTTTTCGCCTTTTTAAAGCTCGATGGTTCTGTATGTGCTGTCAGTGTACATCATTCAATTCTCTAAGCTTGCACTGATGGAAGATGCATAAAAAAAGGAGAGAGGATCAAGTGGAACAGAAAAAAACCATTATGTTTATTTTCCAGAATCGCATTAGCTTTTTAGCCCTTTATAATAGGCTGAATGTTGGAATGCAGTAATGTATGCTGTTGAAACCAAGAATCTAACAAAGCGGTATGGAAAAACATTTGCTCTCGAAAATCTAGATTTTACCATCGACGAAAACGAGATCATGGTGCTTCTTGGACCGAACGGTTCAGGGAAAACAACTCTCCTCCTTATTCTTGCCACCGTCCTTAAATCAACATCAGGACAAGCAACTGTAATGGGTTTAGACGTAGCAGCTCAATCAACACGTGTACGCCAAATCATGGGTATATCATTTCAAGAAGCAAGAGGATTCTGGCGTCACAAACCTGCTGACATACTACGTTTTCATGCAAGTGTGTGCGGAGTCCCAAAGACAGAACGCGATACCTTAATAGAAAATGTTCTCAGAGACCTAGAACTTTGGGATGCTCGAAACAAGCTGTTTATGCACCTTTCAGGCGGACAGGCAAAGCGGTTAGAAGTTGCCAAAGTCTTCGTCCATCGCCCAAAATTCGCTATATTTGACGAGCCCAGCAGCCAAGTGGACCTACGTGGAAAAAGGAAAATCTGGGCGCAAATACTCAAGTTACGAGAAGAAGGTTCTACTATTCTCATTGCGACAAACGAAGTTCGCGAAGCAGAATACCTAGCAGACCGTGTAACTGTGCTGGACAAGGGAAAACCCGTTGTATGCGACACTGTCAGACATCTGAAAGACAGTATTACAGGTGGTGATGTTGTCGAACTTGAAATCGACACTCCACAACCCCACACTTTAAAACGAACCCTAAGCCAGATGAAAGGAACAGTCAAAATAACTAACTCAGGCGCAAACAATTTCAAAGCCTACGTGTCCATGGCAGAATCATGGGTACCAAGAATGACAGATGTGTGCTACAGAAACAAAGCCCGTATCCTCTCCATAAGAGTTACTGAACCCTCTCTAGACGATGTTTTCCTACACTTTACGGGACGAGCCTTAAGAGGAGCTTCAAATGCGTAATATGATTCGCCTCGTATGGTTCGACCTAAAAACAGAACTTAAGCCTCCGGTCTGGATAATCACGGAATGGATTATCTTCTTGGTTCAAGTCAGTGTATATGGCACGATGATTTCCCAACTTGTCACTGGAGTAGAAAATTACCATAGCTTCTTCGCGGTTGGCTTGGTGATTATGATAACTTTTGATATGGCATCCCACACTGGGCGTCATTTTGTTGAACACGCCCATGAAGGACGGCTGCCTTACTTGCTCAGTCTTCCGATCTCAAGGTCAAAGCTGTTTTTGACCATTGCCTTGCAAGGAGGGACAGAGCTTGCTCTAATGCTTGCAGTTCCATTAACAGTTACTGTGATGATCATGGGAAACCTAACATTGGTCTCCGTAGCTGCTTGCGTGTTAACACTGTTCGGGCTCGGCTTCGGCGTTGCAGGCTTGATGCTGGCTTTGTCTTTCGTAGCCTTCAAATCATCTGACCTCTACACTGCAATCGTCACAGGATTAAGCACTATAATAATTCGTTTCAGCACAGTATTGTATCCATTTATATTCTTGCCTCCTCAGTATGCCTCAGCAGCTGCCTTCAGCCCTCTCACATACGGGGCAGACTTGGTTCGTTTCATTCTAGGATTTGACCCAGCTATTCTGGTAAACCCATACTATGCAGTGAGCATACTGACTGCTCTGGCAGTCAGCACTTTAGGGTTAGGCTTAATTCTCATTCAGAGACTTGTGGAGGGAGTTAAGAGCGCATGAGCGAGATCCGTGTCATTCTTGCGATTGCACGCAATGATTTCTCCTATTTCTTCAGGACAAAATGGCTTATGGCTGTGCTTCTAAGTCTCAATCTCTCAGACATGCTTGTAGTTGCGCTTGTTTATAACAGAATGATGGATTTTGACTACTTCTCTTACTATGTCCCAGCTGTCACAATCATGGGGCTTTTCGCTGCTTCTCTAGATACTGGCAGACGAATCTGGCTAGCGCTTCGTGAGGGAGTAATCCAATATGAACTGTCGCTTCCAGTAAGTACTCAAGGTCTTGTCATAGCTTACCTGCTTGCTGGAGGTGCTACTGCTTTAGTCTATTCAGGCTCTCTCATGGCAATCGCATTGATCGTCCTTCCTGCTAATGCTGTTTGGAACGCGTTGCTGTTACTGCCTTTCCTTTTTGTGTTAGCTATGGGGCTCGCAGGCATCGCAGCCACGCTTGCTTCCGTTGCGTCAACACATGGAGAGTTTTTCTTTGCTTTCCAGAATATTGTACAGATCACAATTGTAACCCTAAGCACAGTTTACTACCCAATTGAAGTTGTTCAAAAATCCCTGCCGCCTCTATTAGTGATGGTGGCTGCTGCAAATCCGCTGAGCTTAGCTGCTGAAGCCCTTCGCCAGTATGTTTTCACAGGCGCTCCTATTGAACCCATGTTTCTGGTTAAGATTCTACTTGCCAGCATCCCTTTCACTATAATAGGTGCACTGGCTTATTTCGGTGCTCTTCGCAATCTGCAAAATAAAGGAAAACTTTAGGTTCCGCATTTGACTTGTGAGCGCGCGCGAGCCTAGCCAGCTTTCAGTGTTCTTATGGCTCTTATCGCCCAGTCAGGATCTTTCAGAAGCGCTCTGCCCACTGCTACCAAGTCAACCTTCTCTTCTTGGATCACAATATTAGCGTATTCTGGCTCCGATATTCCTCCGACACCGACAACAGGTATATCTACGGTTTCTTTGATTTGGCGAGCTTGAGAGATGAAGAAGCCTTGTTTATCAGCGAGTTGGGAGGGTCGACTACCACATAACCCTCCGGACACGTCGATCATGTCCACTCCAGCCTCTTGTAGCTTGATGGCGAATCTCTTGGAATCTTCCACAGTGATCCCTCCAGGATCTAGATCGTCTGAGCCTAGACGATACAAGAGAAGTCTTCCACCAATCTTTTCTTTAACTCTTTCAACAACCTGTAAAGGGAACCTTATTCTGTTCTCAAAAGAACCTCCATACTTATCTCGACGTCGATTAGCTAATGGGGAAAAGAATTGGTTAAGAAGAAAACCATGCGCCCCATGAACCTCAACTCCGTCGAACCCTGCTTTCATCGCTCTTTCAGCTGCAACAGAGAAGACTTCAACCAAGGCTTTAATCTCTTCACCTCTGAGTTCACGAGTGTTTCCATCAGGTGAAGGCGCAACAGGTTTCATTCCCGTGATTTCCATGCTAGCAGTTCTCCCGGAGTGATTGATTTGGATTATAACTGGTGTACCCATTGCGTGAACACTGCTTGAAAGCCTCTCCAATCCATTAACCAAGCGGTTATTATGAATCCCCAACTGCCTCTTGCCAACCTTTCCCTCAAGAGACACATAACTGTGCTCAACTATCAACAGGCCTAATGCCTTTGCACGTCGAATGTAATGCTCAACAAGACTATCAGTTACAGTTCCTTCAGCAGTCGCTAAACCAGTATACATAGGAGGCATAACAATTCGGTTCTTAAGCATTAAACCCTTCACTTTCAAAGGATCTAATAGATCAACCAACACAAACATCCTCTTACTTATTTTCTAGGGGAAACATACCCTAAAAGCTTTCAACATGCAACCGAGCGCATCGAATTCTCCAAGCTATTTTTTGGTCAGCTACATTTTCTGAAGAACAATGACTGAATGGAGCATAAGTGAAGGTTGGAGTATTACAAACAAGTTTCAAGCGTATTTCATTTAGGTAACAACGATTTGATCTATTTGCTGCTTTTTGGTTCTTTCCACTTTTCTATAATTAACTTGTCATCCCCAAGTTTGAAAGCTACTTTTACATCAATAGAATCGCTTCCACCTTTTTTGCCTCTACCGAAATCTTTGAAGGGGAACATGCTGTCTCCAGCCAAGTACACCTGCAAGTAGATTAAATACTTACCATCTTTCCTTCTGAACAAACGTCCTCTACCTTTGCTACCAATCATTTCACACCTACACTGAGTTGACGGAAGTAGAGTTCAAGTTTTACTTATTTATAGATTATGAAAAATCAGAAACAGATTACTAGTATTCTAGATTTAGAATACTTTTTTCAGCTTGGGTTTTTTCTAGCAAGTTAACCTCGGAACATTATTTCTTCTTTCGCACATTTCCTTATGGAGCGCGCGC
>SOJA01000121.1 GCA_004376975.1 Candidatus Bathyarchaeota archaeon | reverse complement strand
TGTTGGTCAAGGAAAAGCTTGGACATAGAAGCATAAACTCAACACTGATTTACACACAGCTCATAAGTTTGAAGCTGAGGACTATGGCAGTGCAGTGGCAAAAACAGTAGAAGATGCACAGTAACTGGTAGAACAAGGATTTGATTTCGTCTGTAACATGGAAGGTGTTAAGCTGTTCAGAAAAAAGAAGCTATATTATTAAAACTCTGATGTGGAGTATGGATACAGATCTAGAATTCATAAGAGTTTTAATGTTTTGAGGTGTAGCTATTTGATTGCAGGGTGGAATTGCTTTGAGTGAACAAATCCTTCAAGCTTGCAAAGAATTAGTTGACGACGCAAAATCGGGGTGCGCCGACCTAGTTTTTAAGGAATTGTGCCTTGAAATTTTGTCAAGAGCGCATAATGTTCTAACGGAAAGACAGTTTACGCATTTAGTCGCCTATGCTTCCGAGAAGATGCAAGAGAAAATTCCTTTTGAGCTACAGCAGAAATTAGTTGCACGCGGGTAAAAGGCACAGAAGCGCAAGACTCAGCTTTTTGTGTTCGTGCACTGACGATCATTCGGGGCTGATGGCAGCGTCCAAGGCAGCTTCACCCTGCGTTGTTCATTTTTCCTAGGACTCCTAATCAAGTTTATATCTTATTTTTCGCAGAAACTTTCTTCTTGCTTTAATGTCTTTATCAGTTTCTATGCCCTTGCTTCTAAATCCATCAATTACCCCAACTATTCCTCTACCTTGAGAGGTTTCTGCAATAATTACTTCCAGAGGATTTGAAGTAGCAGCGTAAATTGTGCATGCTTCTGGAATATTCTTGACTTTGTCTAGGATGTTTATGGGGTAAGCATTCTTTAAGATGATTATGAAGCTGTGGCCGCATGCAATTTCATAAGCTTGTTTCGCCGCGGTCTGTCTTAATTCCCTGTCATTTCCTTCATGTCTTACAAGGCATGGACCAGAGCTTTCGCAGAAGCCTATTCCAAATTTTATGTTTGGAACAGCATTAACTAAAGCCTCATATAAATCTTCAACAGTTTTAATGAAATGTGCCATGCCTAAAATCACGTTACAGCCTTCTGGCACTTCAATTTTAACTTTCTTGAATTCAAGCATGATTAGAGCCTTATGGCTGATTTAGTGTGAACTTATTTTTAAGATTTCAATGGTTTTTCACTTTTACCTTTGCAATCTTTACAGCAAGCCATTTTGTTCCTAACGTCACTATAATAGAAGATATGTAAAAATTGTTCCCACATGCTGTGTAAGCAGGCAGCCCGGGGATTCGGGTTTGGATGTCTGCAAGAGGTCCACCCACTAGAAGTCCTGCTGAACCCCAACCTAGAGCCGCCACTGTATTACATCTGCTGAATAACCGAACCCTTTTGTCTTCAGCAAAGGTGAATCCCACAGTTTGTATTGTCCAAAAGGCTACTCTGTTCAACACGTAAATTATGGCCATTGTTAAGGCATCATAGGCTGAACCATACAGGAATGGTGTTACAACTGCTAAGCTTAACCCGAGAAAAGGAACTTTAACTCTTCCAATTCTGTCTGCACGCCGTCCGGACAGCACGTTTATCAACGCTTCACCAAGAGTTCCATCTGTCAATATAAAGCTCATTTCTTGATCATTTACGCTCAGTCCTGGAGATTTGAGTCTGAGGAAAAGAAGGAAAACCTGCTGACACAGTAATAATTGATGGTAATCCGTTTAAAGCTATGAAGGTTCTGCAAGACAAGAACAAGATGCAAATGATTATGAAAGAAGGAAGGATTGAGGTGAATAGGATTAAGTAGCACATGTTCCTCTTGTCATGGATGTTGTGTGCCATTTAAAGACAATCTATCTCTACCGATGGGACAGACGTTTGAACACTCCATGCACCATAGTACAGAGTATTGTGATAACTCTTTTAGGTTGGCTTGGCAATAGTTAAGGCAAGCCTCTCTATCATATTTTCCAGTATCAAATGCGTTTGCGGGACAGGCATCAACACATATGTGGCATCCGCGACAGTAGTCAAGGCTTTCAATAATTGGGTCAGGTCTTAATAGTGCGTTGGTATTAACGGCGCGTAAGCGTATTCGCGAGCCGTATTCCTCTGTTATCAGAAGATTATTTCTGCCAATCATACCTAAGCCTGCGAGAACTCCTGCCTCTTTCAGATAGAGTCCAGGTTCATAATGTGCAGGTTCAGCCCAATATCCTTCTCGTTCAAGTAGGAAAGAAAGACGTAGTGAAATGCCGCGCAGGATCTCGTCTTCGAATGCACGGGATGGCTTACCTTGGTCCTTCCAAGATGGGAGGTGAAGCCACAAGTCCAAAATGGGATCTTCCATCCATATTGCCAGAACAATGACTGTCTTCGTTCCTTTAGGGGGACGGTTTTCCTCTGGGTATCGATCGAATCTTTCAACACTTGCAAATCCAACGAGGTCGGCTCCCCACCTAATGGACTTTTCCTGAATGAGGCATTTAAGTTGATCCAGCTTTTTTATAGAACTATTTCGTGAGACAATCCATCCCTCCCTTTATAGGGATTTGTCCATCCTTTTAACATCAAGCTCCTTTTTATGTAATCTCCCTCCAACTTCTATAGCTGAGACGAAAATGGAGTGCGCACATTGGGTTCTTAGGATTGCATCAGAATGGGCTTCAGATACTTTGCAGTATGGGAAGCATTTTCTTGACATAGATCTTCTAGTGTGCCGGTTGCCACGATTTCACCTCCTTGGTCGCCCCTTCGGGCCCCAAGTCAATGACCCAGTCTGCTATTTTGATAACACCAAGATTATGCTCAACTACTAGCGCGCACTCTCTCAACTAATACAGTATTTCCAGAGTCGACTATGCGGTTCAATACTTGTATCAGGATGACGATAACACGCGCGAAGTTTCATGTGCATCATCAAAAAGTGTGTATATTGAGATTTCAACGCTAATTTACCCGTAGACTAATAACAATCTCTTCTGAATGATGCTTCTTCCCTTTCATATTCTTTCTTGCTTACAAGATCGCTTAGACAAAACCCTGTGGCTGGATACTGGGGCAATCTAGCTTTAGGTGTTGTGGTGAAAAAAAGGGAGAGGGTAGATTGGTTTTAAGATTTTCAGGTCTTCTTTATGGATGTTATGAATTCTTCTATGGGAAGTGCTGCCATGCTGGTGATTATTATGGTTCCTCTAGCGCCGAGTTCTATGGAGACTTTGGCTATAGTTTCGTTGTTTGGGGCTTCCACAATATTTACGAAGTCATAGGATCCCAAGACGGCATATTGGTGGATTACGTGAACACCGAGAGCTTCTAGTTCCTTGTTGACTTCCCTAATCCTCTCTGGTCTTTGCTTGATGGTTTTCCATCCTTCATCTGTCAGTTTAGATAACAGAATGTAGTGAGGCATACGGTTCACTAGATCATAGTTAGTGGTCTTATCAATTTCAGCTTTTCGATGATCATCGGAAACAGTGCTACTCGCGTACAATGGTCGATGCTTAGCAACATATGGTTTCTTGGGAAGCTGTGCATACTTAGCATGTTGACATATCCACAGGGATTGTAGGAATCCAAAAAAACTTTAACAACATATAATGGTGTATTACTGACAACTGATAGAAGAAGAAACTGAAATGATTCGTGAGGGCACGCGCAAACTGTTGTAATCACACTACCACAAACACTCTTAGCTGAAACAAGAGAACACAAGTTAAACGTAAGCAGAATCATGGAACAAGCTCTCACGTCTATCCTAGAATACCTTCAACAGAAAAAAGAAACCGAAAGCTCTAAATCTTTTCTTAGCCCAAGTTCTTTTCTGAAAAAAAGTTGGGCCGGTAGTTCAGTCTGGCATGAATGCCTGACTTGCACTCAGGAGGTCGGGGGTTCAAATCCCCCCCGGTCCATCATATAATCTCTCGCACACCGAGCGGGCTATAGGGTTTATTCCTCATAGGGATCTGTGAATATCTGTAGGCTTCCTTTGCTTATTTAGGTTGTAGGTGTCAATAAAACTGCATGATGCCCAGAACAGAAGGAACGTTGAAGCAGATTCATACACCCAATCAGGAAAGCATCATCAAGTTAATGTATTAAATAGGGTGTCGTATGCTGAATACTCGTTGTGCACACACCATGTGATTCTGTTGTGAAAGAGTAATCCTTCACCAATGCAATAGGATATTTCATCAACCACAATATTCCCTTGTGAGAAAAGAATTATTAAAATGCGGTTTGCCACTTTTCAAATAGACAATCAAACACGTGGAAAAAGAGAGCAGTATCTAATATTGAACCATAAAGAGAAACGGAATCATACATAATGTGGAAGCGAACTCTGCATTTGGCAGTTATAATCCTGCTTCTGTTAGGAATATTAGCATTGCGAGTTAACATTCAATCAGCCAGAGCAGAGCCGGGTATTATAGTTGTTCCAGATAAATATGCCAAGATAAAGTGGGCAATAGGGAACGTTACGGCAGGAACAACTATTTTCGTACGTAGCGCAACGTACTACGAACATCTAGATATAAACAAGCCGCTAACTCTTGTTGGAGAGAATAGAGACAGCACAATTATCGATGGAAACAAAACTGGGACTGTCAT
>SOJA01000129.1 GCA_004376975.1 Candidatus Bathyarchaeota archaeon | reverse complement strand
TACGCCGCAGTTACAACGAACGTTGATGAAGCCAGCAACTTGTTGAAAGTAGGCTTTGAATATGTCACAGGCGAGTAAGATGGCAGTGGCAAAAATCTTCAGAAAAACGAAAATAAAACTTAAACCTAAAATAAGAAAAGAAACCATAAGGTTTAAGGGTTAATATTTCATTTAGGTTTCGTCTGTTCTTAAGATGGGGTTTGTGGTTTGAGTGAAGAAGAAAGCTTAGAGGAGCTGAAAGCTCGTGTCATAATTAAGCTCAGGAAATACAAGATTGTTAAGAAGGAAAAAGTCAAGGATATAATAAGCTATCTTATTAAGACTCCTAAAACAAAACAGAAAACCCTAATCTGGTGCATCCTCAAAGAGGGCACAGTGGGCATTGCAATAGTGAAAAGTTTGCTAAAAATCATGGAAGAGAAAAACATAGAAACGGGAATGATAATAACATGTGGAAAATACACTCATGCGGCACGTGTAAACGCTCAGAAAAACAACATTGAGCTTTTGCCTAAAATCTTTCCACCATTCGACATATTTAAGCATAAACTTGTTCCGAAACACGAAATTTTAACGCTGGACGAAAGAGAGCAAGTGCTTGCTCAATACAAGATCGAGCCATACCAAATGCCGCAGATTAAGACTACAGATCCAGCGGTGAACGCCTTAGGTGCGAAACCTGGAGATGTACTGCGGATAATTAGAGAGAGTCCTACAGCAGGTACGCATATAGCCTACCGTTACGTTGTGGAGTAGTCACTTTTTTGTCCCTGCAACCGTTTAAATAGTTCACTTAACTTGTTTCTCCAGTTCATGGAGAATTACCAAAGCTTCGCCTAAAGGTATACCGAGCTGTGCGGCTAGTTCGTTCGGCTTCACATCAGGTTTTTCGCTGAGAATAACTTCTTCTGTGTATGTCTTATGGTGTGTATACATGATTAGAGCATGAACTGTTTCAACAAGTATCGGCCAGAGCTTGCTTTTTGCGTAATCTTCAAGGCTCATACGTATCCACTACATACTATGTCAAAAGATGGTTATTGGGTTTACCTTAACTCAACCTTGCCACGGTGCAAGTCGCTGCTATCTGGCAGCTCTTTTCTCAACTTTCTTTCAATCTTTTTCTTGGATTTACTTGATTTATCATTTCATCTTCCATAGACATCAGTTTGCCAAACTTTTTCACTGAACTTTTCTGATCGTTTCATTTCAAGAAAGATAAAAAAAAACGTAGGGGGGAGGGGGGTAGTTGAAAGCGGTGCATAAAGCTTTGAGGTGATGATGTAGGTAGGTTAGATAAGGTACACACTAAAACCTTGTTTAAAAGGCAAGTTTTTCAGGTTTTCCGTAATTTGCGATTCAACGAAAACAAGGCTTTTGGCAATCACAACTCTGGCTACGTCCATAAATAAGGAATTATGGGCGGATGCTTTGAAACCTCCTGCATCTTCCTCAACTTCTTCATTCCTCTTCTGGTACTTTCCTCCATAAAAGAAACCATCCGCACCTTAAGGCTCTTTCAGACACTTCAGAATCCTTTCCAATTTTGAATATTGACCTGTATAGTGTAAGAAGATCTGCAATAAACTACAACTTTCCGGAAAAAAGGAAAAAGGTCTCTATGGAAATCAAAAACTGCACGGTCACTTTCGCCGTAAAGTATATTTCTATGGAGACGTTTTAGGCTTCAAACCTGAAACGGAAGTGAAAGATGCGATGACAATTGAAGCTGTAGTCTTTGATCTTGACGGAACTCTTGCCGACTTCAACCTGAATTACAAAGTTGTCAGAGCCGAAGTTCGAAGCTTTCTCATAAAAAAGGGTTTTCCAGCTTCCATTCTCTCAACGAATGAAAGTATCTTTGAAATGCTGAAGAAAATCGAGATATTCCTGAAGAATAATGGCGAACCAAAAAGTGCGATAGGAGAAATCCGTAGGAAAGTTTTGGCAATAGCTGAGGAATATGAATTGGCAGCCGCGAGGAGCACAAGCTTACTTCCAGGCGTGGTTGAAACCCTTAGGGCACTAAAGAAAAGGGGTTTAAAAATGGGCTTGTTCACAATCAACAGTGAAAAATCCACAAAATACATTCTAGAACGATTCAGAATAGCACACTTCTTCGATGCAGTAATTCCAAGAAACAAAGTGAAATATGTCAAACCGAACAGTGAACATCTTGAAACTGTCTTGAAGGCTTTAAATGTTAATCCTGAGGAGACAATAGTTGTTGGAGATGGAGTTAGTGACATGAAATGTGCGGAAGGACTAAAAACAATTGTTGTAGGCTTGCCAACAGGGCTTTCTTCCATAAGAGAGTTAATCAATTCTGGAGCAAACTATGTCATAACGTCAATTACAGATCTACCAGCTCTCATAGAAGAGACTACGAATTTTTCAAACACATAGAAGAAACATATGTTTGATTTCTTTCTATGCTGGTTTGAAGTAGTATCTAGGCCATTGTGGCCATTGTGGTTGTGCAATGGATTTGTCAAACTTTATGGCTAATTCCATTCCTATCCTGATTTTTTCATGTTCTACATCTTTTATCATGCCTGGGAGCTTTAGGGCGTTTTCAAGTTGGATTATGCCTACTGCATATGGCGTTGCTTGTTGGAATTGCGGAGGTGCCACATGAATAATTGTGTAGGTCAATAATTTCCCTTCTTCAGGAACTTCCACCCATTCAAACTCTTCAGATAAGCATTTGTCGCACAGTGGTCTTGGTGGAAGGTGAACTTTTCCGCAGCTTTTGCATTTTCCACCCATAAGTTTTCCTTGGCCGATGAACTTGTAGAACTGTTCTATTGTGAATAGTGGCTGCTCACTCATCTTATCCCCTCCTGAAAATATGGACTGTGCCCGTTGCACCAGATCCTCCAACGTTATGGGCTAAACCTATCTTCGCGTCTTTTACTTGTCTTTTTCCAGCTTGTTCAGTTAATTGTAGATATATTTCGTAGGCTTGTGCCGTTCCTGTTGCACCTACAGGATGTCCCTTGGATTTCAATCCGCCGCTTGTGTTTACTGGAAGCTTTCCGTCAAGCTTCGTTTCACCACTCTCTATGAGCTGTCCGCCTCCTCCGTGTTTGCAGAAGCCCAAGTCTTCGTAGGCTATTATTTCCGCTATAGTGAAACAATCATGAACCTCTGCGACATCCACTTCCTCAGGCTTTATCCCAGCCATTTCATATGCTTGTTGCGAGGCGATTTTCGATGCGACAAGAGCTGTAAGGCTTTCGCGTTCGTAGATGCCTATGCTATCGCTTGCTTGCCCGCTTCCGGTTATTTGAATTGGCATGTCCGTAAATCTTTTGGCAATTTCCGGTTTTGTGATTATTAGACAACTTGCTCCATCGGTTATTAATGAGCAGTCGTATAGCTTTAAAGGCCAAGCGATGACTCTTGATGACAAGGCTTTTTCAAGTGTCACTTCTTTTTGCATGTGAGCCTTCGGGTTTAAGAGTCCGTTTGAGTGATTTTTCACGGCAACCATGGCTAGTTGTTTCTCGGTTGTTCCATACTTGTGCATGTGAGCAGTAGCCATCAAAGCGTACAATCCTGGAAAAGTTATGCCATGCCATTGTTCGAAGGGAAAATCTGAAGCCATGGCTAAATACTCAGTCACCTCTGAAGTCGTTCTATGCGTCATCTTCTCTACGCCGCCAACCATAACAGTGTCACATAAGCCGGAAAGTACAGCGAATATTCCAGCTCTTAGTGCAGCGCCGGAAGATGCGCATGCTGCTTCGGTTCTTGTGGCTGGTATGTGCATTAAACCAGCCCAATCAGCTACTGTTGCGCCCGTGTGACCTTGATGTTCATAGGATTCTCCCATGTGCCCAACAAACAAGGCTTTTATGTCTCTTTTAGGATCTAGGCTGGGGCAGCGGTTGAAGGCGTCTTTTGCTGCTTCTGCGAAAATTTCCCTAGCATACAAACCTTCTAGTTTTCCGAATTTTGACAAGCCAGCAGAAACTATCGAGACTAAAGGTTTACCCTTCAAACTATTTTTCTCCTCGAAGCATTGTTGTTTGGAGATTCAGAATAGGCTTGGAATATTTAAGTTTCTTCAATAGAAGCTGATATTTTTAACGAAAGTTTTATGTGAGTAGGTTTTTCATAATATTTCTCTAAATTTGAGAGGGAAAGGAAAATGAGTGAAGTTGCCATTGTTGGTGTCGGATGCGTTGGTTTTCAACCAATACTGCCGGAACTATCGTACAAGGAGTTGATGTATGAGGCAGCTGTAAAAGCCTATGAGGATGCCGGAGTTGATCCACGCAAAGACGTTGATGTCTTCGTGACTTGTGCTGAGGATTACTTGGAAGGCTTCAGTATTTTCGACGAATTTGTTCCAGATCAAATAGGTGCAGTGCTACGCCCTCTTTTCACCGTTTCAGGTGACGGATTGCTTGGGTTGGCAAATGCTTATATGCTTATTAAAACTGGACATTTTGACACGGTGGTTCTTGAAGCTCACAGCAAAGCCTCAGATCTGCTCACGTTAATGGATGTCATCGCCTTTGCCTTAGACCCAGTGTTGAATAGACCCTTGGGTGGTCATCCATACTATGTTGCTGGAATGGAGATGAACCGCTATTTACACGATACTTGCACGACTGTGGAGCAGTGCGCTGAAGTTGTGGTTAAGAACAAGAGAAATTCTTGTGGAAATCCTTATGCTGCGTATGGTGCCAATATAACGTTAGACCAAGTTTTGTGTTCTGCCATGTGCTTTTATCCTTTGAAAAAGTTGGAGATAAGTATGCCTGCAGACGGCTGCATAGTCATGGTGTTGGCTTCTGAGAAGGTTGCTGAAAAGCTTACGGACAAACCTGTTTGGGTTAAGGGCGTTGGATGGTGCACTGAGACTCCAAATCTAGAAACGCGAGACTGGTCTAAGGCTGTAGGTACACGGTTGGCGGCTGAAATGGCATACAAAACTGCCAAAATCCACAACCCACGGAAGGAGATAGACTTCGCAGAGATCAACGACTTGTTCGCCTACAAGGAGCTTCAGCACATGGAAGCATTGAAACTATGTGCATATGGGGAAGCCGGAAAACTAACAGAGGAAGGAATCACAGCGAGAAACGGTGAATTGCCAGTGAATCCCTCTGGAGGCTTGCTTGGAATGGGATACGGCCTTGAGGCTTCCGGTACGCAAAAGCTTTTGGAAGTGGTTTTGCAGTTAAGAAACGAAGCAGGCACAAGACAAGTATCCGACGTGGAAGTAGGCTTGGCTCACGCTTGGCGTGGAATCCCAACGACCACTGGGATTGCGGCAGTTTTAAGCAATATTAAGAGGTGAAATGTGAAATGTTTGGTAAGAAAAGAGTGGCAATTGTTGGAGCTGGCTTAACCCTATTCCGAAGACGCTTAAAGGAAACCGGAAAGGAGCTGTCCTACGAAGCGTCAAAGATGGCTCTTGATGCTGCTGGAATGGAGCTGAGGGACATGCAAAGCGTTGTGTTGGGAACGGCGCCAGATGCTTTCGACGGAGTTCACATGAAAGGCGAATATTTGGCGGATGGAGCAGGAGCATACCGGAAACCCTACACTAGGGTTTTCGTAGGTGGCGGAACAGGAGTTTTTACGCCCCTTGCAGGCTGGTGGCACGTGGCCTCTGGGCAGTTCGACTCGTGCTTGGTTGTCGCTGAAGAGAAGATGTCCTCTTGTTATCCGCATCCACAATACGCTTTCACAACAATATTCGACCCAATCCTTGAACGACCACTCGGCATGAACCTAATTTGGATATTTGCCTTGGAAATGCATCGCTACATGCACAAACACGGCATTACAAAGGAAGACATAGCTCGAGTTTCCGTCAAAAACAAACGAAACGCCTTGGATCATCCTTGTGCTCAATTAGGTGCAAAAATAACGGTTGAAGACGTTTTGAACTCTGAGATTATGGCTTGGCCAGTTCAACGTTTAGATGTCAGTCCAACAAGTGATGGTGCTGCCGCGATGGTTTTGGTTTCGGAGGATGTTGCCAAAGAGATCACTGATAATCCTGTTTGGATTGACGGCGTAGGCTGGTGCATTGATTCTACGCTTTGGACAAACCGCGACCTTTACTATCCGGATTATGTGGAATGTGCAGCACGTATGGCTTACAAGATGGCTGGAATCAAGAATCCGCCGAAGGAAATCGACCTAGCTGAACCCTATGACCCATTTGACTATAAGGAACTTCATCACATGGAAGGCCTTTTATTGTGTAAGAAGGGTGAAGCAGCAAAACTGACAGCGGAAGGCGTAACACAAAGGGACGGTGATTTACCGATAAACCCGTCTGGTGGACTGTTAGGTGTTGGTAATCCAATAGCTGCGGCGGGCTTGATGAAGGTATGTGAGATCTTTTGGCAATTGCGCGGCGAAGCTGGAAAGAGACAGATTCCTGGTGATCCGAGAACAGGCTTGGCTCAAGCGTGGGGCGACCTAATGCAGTACGGCTCAGTGATTGTGTTGAGACGCTAAAGGAGGAGGATGAAACATGAGTGAGAGAGTTAAGCATTATCCGGGTGAAGCGCTAAAATCTGCAGACTTTAAAGAAGGAAGAGTTCCAACGGAGAAGTATAGGCCGAAAGCGAAATTTGCGTGGAGTGTAGGCATAGCTATAGGTAAGTTCCTTGAAGAACTAAAGAAAGGGAAGATAATAGCGTCAACATGCAGTAAATGTGGACGCATTATGGTTCCGCCGAGAATCTACTGTGAAAACTGCTTTAAGCCAACTGACGGCTGGAAATACGTGAAAGACACAGGCACGATCAACACTTACTCGATTTCCTACTTGGCTGCAGACGCAACCAGATTGAAAGAGCCGATACTTGTTGCCATAATAGACTTGGACGGAGCCTCAGAAGGCATGGGAATAATACACAAACTTGGCGAAGTAGACAAGAACGAGATCAAATTTGGAATGAAAGTCAAAGCCGTATGGAAACCGAATGAAGAGCGGATCGGCGCAATCACGGATATCAAATACTTCAAGCCATTGAAGGAGGCGCCGCCATGAGCTTGGATAGAATAACAAACCCCTTGCACATTCGCCACTGGCTAGGAGACATGGAAGCAGACTACATCTACACTTTAGGGGTTGCTGGAGAGCGTTTCCTCAAAGAGATAAAGGAAAACGGAAGGATAATAGGTGCAAAGTGTCCTTGCTGCAATGTCGTCTACGTTCCTCCGAGAATGTATTGCGAGAAGTGCTTTGGAAAACTCGGGGAATGGATTGACGTAGGAACAATAGGCGTAATCCACACGTTCACAATTGCTACGATAGACGTTGACGGGAAGAAACTAGAGAAGCCAGTAATATATGCGTTGATAAAGTTTGAAGGAGCTTGCGGCGGACTAATCCACAAAATAGGGGAAACGAAACCGGAAAAAGTGAAGATCGGTATGAGAGTCGAAGCCATCTTCAAGCCATCCTTTGAAAGGAAAGCCTCCATAAACGACATAAGATACTTTAAGCCAGCCAAATAACCCCAACTCCACCTTTTTTTATAACACTAACCGAATATTCTGCAGGTCAAGCAAGGCTGAAGAATCTTTTTATAATTTCCTTCATCACTTTTACTGACATGCAAATATTACAGTTGTCAACCGCTGTGCCTAAGAACGAGTATTTAACAGAAGAATTAATAGAAGCCTTTCCATGCAGGCTCCCCGAAGAAGTCAAACAGAACGTACTCAATTTAGGAGTTTCAAAAAGATGCCTTGTAAGCTCTACTTCTTCCTCTAAAAAAGAGACAATCATAAGTGAAAAAGGACTCGTACACTTATGTTTAGAAGCTTGCCATGACACTCTAGAAAAAGCTGATCTATCCATCAAAGACATAGGCTACTTTGTTGCAGCCTACGACGCAAACCCGTTTCTGTGCCCAGGTTTAAGCCATCTTTTAATCCGCAAACTAGGATTCAACCCTTACATTAAACATGTCAACATTCAAGGAATGGCTTGCGCATCCTTCACAAAAGCCCTTGAACTTGCTGACGACCACATAGCCACACATCCCAATGATAAAGTTCTGCTTTGCACTTCAGGCGTGAACTCCTATTGGCTCATCAACCAATTGCGAGGCTTAAGAAATCTCATGGAAATTCGTAAAATCAGATTGATGAAGGATAAGAACATACAACAGATGGAGTTGAGGAAATGGATTGCTACTATGGAATTTTTCCTGTTCGGAGACGGAGTAGCTGGTTGCGTTGTGGCAAAGGAGGGAGATGGACTATCAGTTGACAGAGTTATAGACGTTACAAACATTAGAAAGAACGATTACTTAGCTGGTTACGCAAGAATAGCAACCCTAAATGAACCCTTCAAGTTCGGTTTCTATTCACATTTAGATAAGAAACTGCCAAAACTTGGAGTTGAATACACCGCTCTAGCCTTAAAGAAACTGCTTGGAAAAGATGCTAAAACCGTAATGAAAAATGCTAAAAAATGGGCAATCCATACTGGCAGCGAAAAAATACTCAATATGATGGCTGAACACTACAGAATTCCGAAAGAGAAAATTAAGGAATCACGTGAAGTGCTTATTGAATACGGCAACTTATCCGGGGCAAGTTTACCCTTTATCCTTGAAAAAATAGTTTCGGAAAACAAATTCTCAAAAGGCGACATAATCTTGATGCTTGGTTTCGGATGGGGGTTCTCAGCGTCTGCCTGCATGCTAAGATTTGAAAACAGCGTGAATGAAGCGATGGGTTTAAACCGATAAGAAAATAACCTTTGGTTCCATGTGATATTTACGTTAAGAATCAAATCTGTTAAGGAGAAGATGCTAAATGTCCGATAAAGAAAAACTTGACGAAATTATGAAGAAGCGGGAACATTGGGAAAAGACGACGCTTCCAAAATGGATGGGACAACGCCCGGAACGAAAAGGCGAATTCCATAGCCCTTCAGACACGTTGATAAAACGAGTTTACACACCAGAACACATCAAAGATTTGAATTACATGCGGGATCTTGGTTTTCCAGGTGAATATCCCTTCACCCGTGGAGTGCATGCAACCATGTACAGAGGTAGATTGTGGACTATGCGGCAGTTTTCAGGATACGGTGCAGCAGAAGAATCAAATCAGCGGTTTAAATATTTGCTGAAAGAAGGAGAAACAGGATTGAGTATAGCTTTTGACTATCCAACGATTAGGGGCTATGATTCAGATCATCCGTTTTCTCAGGGCGAAGTCGGCGTATGCGGGGTGGCAATCTCATCCCTGAAGGACATGGAGGTTCTGTTTGACGGCATACCCCTCGACAAAGTGACAACTTCCATGACTATTAATGGTCCATCAGCTATGCTGCTTGCCATGTACATGGCTGTGGGAGATAAGCAAGGAGTGCCTAGAGAAAAGATTGGAGGGACAACTCAAAATGATGTGCTTAAAGAATTTTTCGCCCAGAAATTAATCATATTTCCGCCTAAGCCCTCGGTGAAACTTGTGACAGATATAGTGGAATACTGCACAAAACACGTGCCCAGATGGAATCCCATAAGTGTAAGTGGATACCATATAAGAGAAGCTGGAGCAAACGCTGTTCAAGAATTAGCCTTCACACTTTATGATGGAATAACCTATGTGGAATCATGTCTTGAAAGAGGGATGAAAGTTGACGAATTTGCTCCCCGATTATCATTCTTTTTCGCAGCCCACAACGACCTCTTCGAGGAAATAGCGAAATTCAGAGCAGCTCGCAGAATATGGGCAAGGATAATGAAGAATCGTTTTCATGCTAGAAACCCAAGGTCCATGTGGATGCGTATGCATGTTCAAACTGCAGGATTCACCCTAACTGCTCAGCAACCCCTAAATAACATTACACGCGTCACAATACAAGCCTTATCAGCGATTCTAGCCGGAACACAATCGTTACATACAAACTCTTTTGATGAAGCCTTAGCCCTACCAAGCGAAAAAGCAGTAAGAATAGCCTTAAGAACTCAGCAGATAATAGCCCACGAAAGCGGAGTAACCAATACAATAGACCCCTTGGCCGGCTCATATTACGTTGAGAACCTAACAAATGAGATGGAAGAGTCCACAATGGAATACTTCCAAAAACTAGACGACATGGGTGGAGCAATCGTAGCCATAAATAACGGCTTCTTCCAAAAAGAAATCGCTGACAGCGCCTACAAATACCAGAGGGAAGTAGATGAGAAAAAACGAATCCTAATCGGAGTGAACGATTACAAAACAGAAGAAAAATATCCGATGAAGATTTTAAGGGTGGACCCAAAAGTTGAAGAGAAACAAGTTGCAAGGCTTCAGAAGTTGAAAAGGGAAAGAAATAACAGAAAAGTGAATGAAGTGCTGGAAAAACTTCACTATTCCGCAGAGAAAAATGAGAATCTTATGCCAATAATAATTGACGCAGTAAAGACGTATGCAACAATAGGTGAAATCTGCGATGTCCTTCGAAAAATCTATGGGGAATATAAAGAGTTGATTGTAATCTAGAGAAGTGGAAACACATGAAAAACAGAAGAAAAATCAGAATCTTAATCGCTAAGCCAGGCCTAGACAGCCACGACAGAGGAGCCAAAATAATAGCCAGAGCATTAAGAGACGCTGGAATGGAAGTGATCTACACCGGTTTGAAACAGACCCCTGAGCAGATAGTTGAAACAGCCCTCCAAGAAGACGTGGATGTAATAGGAATAAGCATTCTTTCAGGAGCCCACAGAACCCTTTTCCCAAGGATAACTGAACTATTGAAAAAGAAGGGCTTAACAGACATGCTGGTTATCGCAGGAGGTATAATCCCCGAAGAAGATGTTCCAGAAATGAAGAAGCTTGGAATAAAAGAAATCTTTGGACCTGGAACCACAACAGAAGCAATAGTTAAATTCGTGCTTGAAAATGCTCCAAAAAGAACCTAGAACCTGACGATGTGCCAAACCATTGCCTAAGATTGAAGAAATAGCCAAAGGCGTACTAGCTGGAGACCGAAGAAGTATAGCAAGAGCAATAACAATCATCGAAAACAACGATCCTAACGCGCAAGAACTAATCACTTCACTCTACCCTCATACTGGAAAAGCGCATATAATAGGATTAACCGGACCAGGCGGCTCGGGAAAAAGCACACTTATAGCGAAAATTATACGCGCGTACAGACAAAGAAGCAAAACCGTGGGTGTTGTAGCTGTAGATCCAACAAGCCCCTTCACAGGCGGCGCATTTCTAGGCGACAGAATCCGAATGCAAGAACTAAGCACAGACCAAGGAGTGTTCATACGTAGCATGGCAACCCGCAGCTATCAAGGGGGAATAGCTAAAGCAACAAAAGACGCTGTACGCGTCTTGGATGCTGCAGGCAAAGACATAGTCATTGTGGAAACCGTTGGTGCAGGACAATCCGAGGTGGAAATAATCAAGGTGGCACAAACAATTGTCGTTCTTTTTGCGCCAGGCTTAGGAGATGAGATACAAGCAATAAAAGCTGGACTCATGGAGATAGGTGACATTTTTGTCGTAAACAAAGCTGACCGTGAAAACGCCGACAAAGCCGTAATGGACATACAAGCGATGCTGCAGCTGGACAACAAGAAGAGAACATGGAATCTGCCAGTTCTAAAGACTGTCGCCATTACAGGCGAAGGTGTCTCGCAACTTATTGAAGAAATAGAGGAACATAGGGTATTCCTAAAAAAAGAGCTGGAACGCAAAAGAAGCCGAGAAAAGGTTGAAGCTGAACTTGCAGAAGCCATAAAAGAAAAGGTGGCGAGTTCAATATTAGAAGAACTGAAAACGGAAGGAAAACTCGAAGAGTTTCTGGAAAAAATTCTAGAAAAGAAAATAAGCCCTGCCTCACTTGCTGAAAAACTCTTAGACGAAAAATTCAGAAAACAAGTCCACAAATCTTGTGAGCCAATGCACAAACTAGAACAAGGACTCGTGCAGGTTTACACTGGCGATGGAAAAGGAAAAACCTCAGCAGCTTTTGGACTTGCTCTAAGGGCTGTGGGCAGAGGATTGAATGTTTACGTAATCCAGTTTATTAAAGGCGGATTTGACTACGGCGAACTCTATATAGTGGACAAGCTTCCGAATCTCACTTTGAAGACCTTCGGCAGAGGAAAATTCGTGATGGAAAAACCTCCCAGAAAAGAGGATATTAAACTTGCACAAGAAGCCTTATCTCTCGCTGAGGAAGTTACCAAAAGCGGAGAATACGACATCGTCATTCTAGACGAGATTAACGTCGCTTTAAACCTGAAATTAATAAAAATCCAAAGGATTCTGGAATTGATAAAGAACAGGTCAAAACACACAGAGCTTGTGCTAACTGGGCGACATGCTCCAGACGAAATAATTAAGACAGCCGATTTGGTAACCGAAATGAAAGAGATTAGACATCCATTCACCAAGGGTCTTCAAGCAAGAAAAGGAATCGAATACTAAAGGAGCTTGATTTAGAGGTCACACACTATTCTTACGTTAACACTGTAAAAATGCAGGAAATCTAGGATTCCGGCAGAAGTGCTAAGGCAATTCAACCCCCTCCACAAGATGAAGGCATCACTTACGGTCTTTCCTTTCCATCACGGAAACGAAAAATATTACATTGACCCTGTCTAATGATTATATGGAGTGTCCATGTTGCTGAGTTCTTGGTATGGCGAGAACTGGAACATTAACGTAATATATTCAAAAGCTGGAGTCGCCACTCAGATTCTAATATCAACCTTGGAATGTGACATGCTAGTAGACGTGGGAGACGGAGCAACAAGAGACTTGTTGGAGCTTAACTATGATTTTGAACGATTGAAAGCAATTGCCCTAACACATGGTCATTTTGATCATGTCGGAGGGTTATGGACGATTCTCGGTTTTCTGAGGATGATCGGGAGAAACAGGGACCTGCTCTTGATTGCACCCCGTTCTTGCAGTGAAGTTAAAAACCTGCTTGAAGGGTTTGAGGCTGTCTATGGTGAAACAATGCCATTCCAAATCATCCTGAAAGAGTTGTCAAGCAAAGAAGAAGTAACTGTGGGAGGAATGGCGATTCAACCTTTTTCCGTTGTGCACAGAGGATCGACAAAAGCTTATGGAGTGGGAAAACTCGTACCAGCGGTTGGTTATTCAATCAGCTACAACAAGCAACGAATAGTAATAAGCGGCGATACTGGAATGTGCCCATCTCTAAGAATGTTCGTTAGGAATGCCGATTTTGCCATATTGGAAGCTACTGCAAAAGAGAAAATCGTTAGGAACTTAGAGGTTCATCTTTCTATAGAAGAAGCAACAGAAATCGGAAAAACAGCCAAAGAGTTCGTTCTCATTCATCAATGGTCTTCCTAAACCATCCTCCATTTCATCATAAACTGTAGATATTTATGCTAGCTAAAATTTCAATGCACACGAAAAGTATGCTTTTCAATTCTGAAAAACTGTCTTTCCAGCTGTTTATCTCCCTAAAAATAGTCGAGGAGATAATGGAAGGATAGGTTGTGTATACATGTATCAGTTATTAACACATGGTCATTTCAAGGTAAAGACGGGCGCTAAAAGCTATCATAGAGCTAAAGGAAAGAGTAATGGCGAGGAACTACAAGTGGTGAGGTTGCTATGTATGACGCGTAGAGATAATGAGCCCGAATTCGGAGTCTGAACCTGAATCCGAGGTTCATAATCTATACATAACTGAACATAACAACGTTTTCCTGCGAAACTTGTCAGGTGTTTCTAATGCCATTAAAGCTTGAGAAAATCATGGTGAAGACCACAATAACTGTGAAAGCCAGTGTTACCGTTAAAAGGGCAGTTGAGGTTATGAACAAGCATGAAATTGGCTGTCTCATTGTTGTCAGCAATGGAAAGCCTGTTGGCATCGTAACTGAGAGGGACATGTTAAAAAGGGTTATACATGAGTTGAGAGAACCCGAAGAGACAAGGGTTATCGATATAATGTCAAAACCTCTAATTGCAGCGACACCCAAAATGCGCGCTGGTGATGCTGCTAAACTCATGTTTGAGCAAAAAATAAAGAAACTTCCAGTGATAAAAAATGAACAGCTTGTTGGTTTGGTTACGTTAACGGATCTTATTCGTTATCCAGAAATGTTTAATTTTCTTAACGGACTCTCTGTAAAGGACGCGCCTAAACGTATGAAGAAAGTGGTTAACTTGTATTTTGATCGTGCAAAGCGCTTCAAGAAAAGATGTCCGCTCATAATGAAGAGTGGCTTTTCAATGGGTTGTCAAGAGAAAAAGTGTATGTGGTGGCTTGGAGATGAATGTGCAATCACCAAGTTGTCTCGACAAATGCATAGCATGACAAGTGAAGTTTATGCAAGAAGTCTCTCTCAGTAAATAGCGCGC
>SOJA01000044.1 GCA_004376975.1 Candidatus Bathyarchaeota archaeon | reverse complement strand
GATTTTACCATCGCAAGTTTGAGGAAAGTGAAGTTGACAACTTGCGAATTAAAAGCTTAGAAGATATTACAAAGTTTCCATTCACGACTAGAGAGGAGCTTGAAAGGAATTTCAGAGATATCCTTTCAGTTCCGTTTTCCCAAGTTGCAACGGTTCGCATGACGAGTGGAACCACGGGTTTGCCTATGGCAATCGCGCACACTAAAAAAGACATTGATAACATTGCTGAGTCATCTGCTAGAAAATTAACTTATCATGGAGTTACAGGAAAAGATGTTATACAAGTCACGGCTGCGTATGGCTTGTGGCAGGGGGCTTGGTCAGTTCATTGGGGTGCGGAGAAGATTGGAGCGTGCATATTGCCTGTGGGTTCGGGAGATACGGGGAGACAGATTCGCATAATTAAGCAGTTTAAAACTACAGTTCTATACGGTGTGGCAAATTATCATTTCAGGATAGCTGAAGTTGCAAAGAAGCTCGGAGAATCTCTGAGGAATTACAGCCTTAGAATTGGAATCTGCGTGGCTGAAAAGCCGAGTAAAAAGCAAATTGAAGCCTTGAAGAAGGAATTTGGTTACAAAAACGTTGCAATAGATTATGGTGCAACCGAGTTTCCGGGTTTTTCCGTTAACTGTGAAGAAAACAGAAACTTTCATCATGTGTGGGCTGATTATTATTTGATTGAAGTTGTTGACCCAAAAACCCATGAGCCTCTTGAAGAAGGAGAGAGAGGGGAACTTGCCATTACAAGCCTTCAGCGAGAGGCGTTTCCGTTAATAAGGTATCTGTCACGAGATGTAACGAGATACTTGGGGTTTGAACGTTGTGATTGCGGGATGTCTCATCCGAAGGTTGGAGTAAACATAGATCGAGAAGATTTTATGACGAAAATTCGTGGGGTCCCTGTTTTTCCAAGTCAAATTGAGTTTATGTTAAGTGAATTTCTGGAGTTGACTGGAAGATGCCAGATAATGGTTGATAAGCGTACACCTAAACAGGAAGCGGTTTTGAGGGTTGAAACAAGCAAGAAGGCGGCAAAGGCAACGTTAGAATCACTTAAAGGGCAAATAGTTGGTGAAATAAAAAACAGGATAGGAGTAACATTTAACGATGTAGTTTTTGTTCCATACGGAACTTTCGGTGGCAAGTATGCTAAGGCTTCAATAATACGCTAGAGTTATGTGGTAAGGTTTTCAAATGATTTTTTGTCTTTCCATCTCTCACAGAAATGCAGGTTTACCCATGTTGGAATCTCTCACTTTTGAAGATGAAGAAAGAGTTTTGAAAGAAGTTTACTTGATGGACTTTGTTCAAGAATGTATTTTACTTCAGACTTGCCATCGGGTTGAAATTTACTGCGCAACAGACAAAGTCGCTAAAGAGGTGGCAAAACGTGTGATTAAGTTCTGGAGCAAAAAGGTAGGCGTTAGCTACGATGTTTTAGAAGATGTTTTACGGGTTTATTACGGGAAAGATGCTTTGCTACACTTGTTCTATGTTACTGCAGGCTTAAAATCGATGGTTATAGGTGAAGATCAGATTCTTGGGCAAGTTCGAACGGCTTACGTGAAAGCAAAAAAATTGGGCACGGTGAATTTGATTCTTGAGAAAGTCTTTATGAAAGCTGTAAATGTCGGTAGGAGAGTTAGAACTGAAACGAGAATAAATGAAGGATCCGTTTCAATAAGCTCAGCATCGGTTGACTTAGCTCTTAAAGAGCTGGGAAGTGCGAAAAAAATCAAAGCGTTGGTTATAGGTGCAGGAGAAGCCGGGTCGATAGTTGTTGAAAACCTGCACAAGAAAGGTGTAAAAAAGCTCCTTATAGCGAATAGAACTTACAGCAGAGGCGTAAAGCTTGCTTCAAAAGTCTCTGGGAAAGCCATAAGATTTAACCAAATATCCGAAGCACTTCCAGAGGTTAACCTTGTCGTTGCGGCGGTTTCAACCAAAAAGCCTATTCTGAAAGCAAAGGAAGTAAGGAAAGCGCTTGGGAAGAACAAGTCTAACGGTTTGTTTATCATAGATATATCTCAGCCAAGGTTTGTAGAGAAAAAAGTAAATTTGTTAGATCATGTGACTCTTCGGAACATTGACGATTTGAAGGGAGTTGTAGAAAAAAACATAGAGAAAAGGCTAAGTGAAGCTGAAAAAGCGAGAAGGATAGTAATAGGTGAACTGAAGCTCTTTGAAAACCAGCTTGGTAGAATAATGGCTGAGCCTGTGATTTCTAAGATTTGCCGGAAAATTGAGGAAATCAGAAGGATAGAACTCAGAAGGGTGTTTCAAAAAATTAAGGAGAAAGACGAGAGGAAAAAACTGGTTATTGAGAGTTTTTCAAGAGAACTAGCGGAGAGAATGTTGCAAATCCCTATAGAACAATTGCGAGAAGCTGCTTTGAAAAATAATAACGGACTTCTTTCCTCAGCTGAGAAACTGTTCGGCGTCAAGATTGAGAAACAAGAGGAATAGAAAAATGTCAGAGTCCTTATCATTGAAAATGTTTGAAAAGGCTAAAAAACTGATCCCCGGAGGCGTCAACAGTCCGGTTAGAGCCTTTCCGCCATATCCGTTTTTCACGAAAACCGCGAAAGGTTCACATATTGTGGATGTAGATGGAAATGAGTATATTGACTACTGTATGGGGTATGGTCCGCTTATACTTGGTCATGTCCATCCTAGCGTTGTTGAGGCGGTGAAAGAACAGCTTCAGAATGGAACATTGTATGGGACTCCAACCGAGCAGGAGGTTGAACTAGCTGAACTTGTATGTAAGGCTGTACCTTGTGCGGAAATGCTTAGACTTGTGAGCACTGGAACGGAGGCTACTATGAGCGCGATAAGGGTTGCCAGAGGCTATACTGGAAGGAAGAAGATTGTGAAGTTTGAAGGATGCTATCATGGAGCACATGATTATGTACTTGTGAAGGCAGGATCTGGAGCAACGACTTTTGGTATGCCAGACTCTCTTGGAGTTCCTGAAGAAACAACGCAAAACACGTTGGTTATTCCTTACAATGACGTTGAAAGTTTTGAGCAGACAATTAAGCGTGAAAGAGAGCAGATAGCTGCTGTGATTATAGAGCCCGTCGTTGGAAATGCTGGTGTCATACTTCCCAAAAATGGATATCTAAAAAGGATCAGGGAGTTAACAGAAGAAAATGGAATTGTGCTAATTTTTGACGAGGTCATAACTGGTTTCCGATTGGCCTTTGGAGGTGCACAAGAATATTATGGTGTAATGCCTGACATGGTTACGCTCGGCAAGATTATGGGTGGAGGTTTTCCATTAGCGGCTTTTGGTGGAAAAAAGGAAATTATGCAGATGGTTGCACCTTTAGGCAAGGTGTATCAAGCTGGAACATTCAGCGGCAACCCAATAAGCGTTGCTGCTGGATTATCGACGCTAAGAACCATCCGTAAAGAAGGGGGTTCGTTCTACCATAAATTGGAGTTGAAAAGAAGAATGATTTGTGATGCTGTTCGAGATTTAGCTGAAGACGCTCATCTTCCCATTCAAGTCAACGGTACTGCCTCAATGTTCCAGTTGTTCTTTGCCGACAGTGAAGTTTATGATTACGAAAGTGCAAAAAAAGCGGATAAAGCCAGATTCATGGTTTATCATCGTAAACTTTTAGAGAAAGGAGTTTTCATTCCGCCTTCACAGTTTGAAACATGCTTCGTTTCAAGTGTGCATTCGAAAGAGGACATCGAAAAGACTGTGGAAGCAGTTGAAGAGTCTTTGAGGAGCACCGTGAAATAGTTTTTGTCATATTAGTTTGCTGATGTTCTTATTCAGCTGAGGGAAGAGATTAATGAAATCTAGGTATGGTAGCGCTCTCGTAACAGGCGGCGCTGGCTTCATAGGTAGTCACCTTGTTGACAGACTTTTGGAAAATGGTTTCGAAGTGAAGGTTATAGATGATCTTAGCACTGGTCGGTTGGAAAATATAGTTGCTCATCAGGGAAAAAGCAACTTTCAGTTTATTAAAGGGGACATTCGAGATTGGGAAACTGTGAGGAGGGCGGTTGAAGGTGTTGAGGTGATTTTTCATGAAGCCGCTCTCGTAGGTGTTCCGCAATCAGTAGAAAACCCTCGACTTACTAATGATGTTAATGTCAATGGTACGTTGAATCTTCTTGAGGCATCATCGAGGTTTAACGTGGATCGTTTCATTTATGCCTCTTCAACAGCAGTGTACGGAGAGCAGAAAATCTTGCCCATTAAGGAAGATGCAATTCCACATTTGAATTCACCTTATGCTGTTTCCAAGCTGGCTGCCGAGCTTTACTCAGAAGTCTACTACAAAACCTATGGTTTGGAGACGGTTCGCCTACGATACTTTAATGTTTACGGTCCACGCCAAATGTTTGGACCCTACGCAGCGGTCATAACAGCCTTCGTAAATCACCTGATAAGGAATGAACCACCTGTTATACATGGAGATGGTGAACAAACCAGAGATTTTATCAACGTTAAGGACGTTGTTGATGCTAATATGTTTGCTATGGAAAAAAACTGTGCTGGCGAAATTTTTAACATTGCCACAGGATCGCAGTCAACTATAAACAAGCTTTTCAAGATTTTGCGGGGTTTAATTGGTAAAGGGCAGATTGAACCAATCTATGATAAA
>SOJA01000122.1 GCA_004376975.1 Candidatus Bathyarchaeota archaeon | reverse complement strand
GATATTTACTTGTGATCAGGAGATGGTGTTGGATGCTGAAGGTTTTGATCATTTATTATTCGAGGTCTGGTAACACCAAGAATATGGCCGAGTTGATAGCTGAAGGTGTCAAAGCAGAAAAGGATGTTGAGGTTGAGGTGAAGGCAGTTCAAGAGACTAGGGTTGAAGAGTTAATTGAGACTGACGGAATAGTTATTGGCTCTCCAACCTACTATGGAACAATGGCTTCCGAAGTCAAGAAGTTCATAGATGACAGTGTTAAATTTCACGGAAGACTTGAGGGAAAAATCGGTGGGGCCTTTTCCTCTTCAGCCAACATAGCAGGCGGCAACGAAACAACAATCATGAGCATTCTAAAATCTCTATTAATTCATGGTATGATAATTCAAGGATCATCAAAGGGTGATCATTATGGACCTGTTTCAATCGGAAAACCTGATCAAAGAAGCCGAAGGCTCTGTATCGAGTATGGCCAAAGAATAGCCAAACTTGTTCTGAAAACCCATTCTAACAAGAATGTGTAACAATACCCTTTCAAACCGATTCAAAGGAAAATTCCATCAAAAGGAAATTGAAAGTAATCTTTTTGTCAAGGTTCTAGATCCCCCATTTTTTTTATCGGCGAAATAGAAGCCTACGCAGATAGAAAAGATATGGACAAATGTAACTAGGAAAAAGCAAGAATGATTTCTCATTTAGGCGGAGACAACTTTAACGTTTGAACCAGAAGTTCTGAAGCACAAGCTCTAGCTGGCTGTGAAGCTGAAACTGACAGCTTTCACCAGCACTTTTTACCGGTCGATGTAAGCTTTTTAACTCATAGCATTATTAGCGTTCTATGAAAGTCAGTGATGTTAATGAATGGCTTTGATGAAGACGCTATTCAAAAGTTCAGGGTGTCTGGGAAAATCCTTCGTGAAACACGTGAAGAAATCAAACATTATGTTCGCGAAGGCATGCCTATAATTGATATTTGTGAAAAAGCCGAGAATCTTATACAGGCAAAGGGTGGAAAACCAGCATTCCCATGCAACGTGTCAATAAATGAAGTAGCTGCACATTACACATCTCCCCCTAATGACAAAAAAAGGATTCCAGAGAAATCCATAGTCAAAGTTGACATAGGTGTCCATGTGGATGGGTATTTGACTGACACTGCAGTTACAGTATGCTTTAACCCTGAGTACAGAAGCCTTGTAAAAACGGCTGAACAAGCCTTGAAAACAGCCATAAACATTGTACATCCAGGAATTTCAACTTCAAAACTCGGCTCAATAATTGAAAAAACCATAAAATCCCGCGGGTTCAAACCAATCTCAAACCTGACTGGGCATCAGATTGGGCGATATGTTGTTCACGCTGGCACCTCTATACCTAATGTTTCACATATATCCTTTTTTTCGAAGATTAAGCTCGGTGGAATTTATGCCATTGAGCCGTTTGTGACATTGCCAAACGCTGTAGGTAAGGTTGAAAACGGTGAAGAAACAACAATCTTCCGCTTTCTTAAGCGAAGAGCGCTGAAAAGCTCATATGCGAAGCAACTGTTGAAGTACATTGAAGAAAACTTTAGGACTCTGCCTTTTGCTGAACGTTGGCTGCAAAATGTTGTGCCAAAAGAACATCACCGAGAAGCATTCAGGGAGCTTCTATCCTCAAAAGCTCTTATGGGATACCCTATATTCGTCGAAGCCAGCAGAAAACCAGTAGCTCAGGCAGAGCATACCCTTATGATAGTTGACGGTGGATGCGTGATCTTAACTTAGAAGCGAGTTTTCTTATCTTTTTCTTTAACTTCCCTGTAAATTGCTGTTATCAACATGTTCTCGTTGCATTTCTGGCATGGCTCAACGTCTCTGAAAATATAGTCTCCCCGCTTAAATTCTCGGATACTTTTGAAACCGCATTTTCTGCATTCAATTGTGGTTGTCATGGGTGGAGTCTTTGTACTCAGCCTCTTCATTTTTTTCCTTGTTTGAAGCAGAACATATGTAGATAAGCCTGCACCTAAAAACCCTATGAGCAACATGTATCCTGCCGCTTCTTCTTGGCCAGGAGTGAACCAAGCCTGGATGGCCAGTATAAGAGCTGTTAGGGACAATGCCAATGTTATGAAAATCACCAGCAACACAAACGACGAGATTCTTCTTGTTGCAGATGATGAAACCCTACTCATCTTCCCTTCTCCTACTGTCCGATACCAATGCTATTACCTACCCCAGCAATAATCACGTTATCTCCCTCTTTTGTTTTTTCCAGAATGACCTGCCTTATTCTCTCGGTAGCCTTGTCAACGGCATCAAAAATCTCTTTACGCATCGGCGAAACAGCATCTCCAATGTCTTCCTTTATTATGACAGCGTTTATTGGGATGTGATATTTCAAAATCGACTCTTCAATTTTGAATTGATCCACACCAGGTCCACCTATAGCTGCGCCTACGCCTTCAGCGATTTCACCAACCTGTTCACCTTCAAGCTTCAAGGCTGCATCCACCATGATTATTGTAGCTATTTTTCCTTCATTTTCTTCGATGATTGTCTTAATGGCGTCTCCAGGCTTGCCAACGTTTCCTCCTGGTCCTTCAGCCTTGGTTACATATGCTGTTCGTCCTTCTATCGGTACGGTTGCAACAATACAGTCTTTGGCTATTTTTCTCGTCGGATGTCCGTACGTGAGTTTTGCCGCAACAAGTGCTCCTGCTCCGTCGCCTATTGGTTGACCATCAGCAAAGGCTTTCAATGCGTTGGCGTAGGCTTCAGCCTCCCGCATGATAAGGGGCAATATCATTTGTATCTGCATTATAATATAGAGGCTTAACGTTTTCTTTCCAAGCAAGTAGAAGTGTCTTATTATTTTGTATATGTAGTTAAGAGCCATTGCTGCCTCAAGGGTGTTTTCCAGGTTGTTTGTTTGAGTTTTATCTGCTGCTGGCGCCATCAGTTTTATTTCATCCTTAAAGCGGGCATCCCTCACGTTCAGTATATGCTCCAGCTTCCAAACTACGCCAGCTGGATCAATAGTTTGTGGTGATATTGTGAAATACTCCAGAAATCTGTCAACTCTAGTCGTAGGATCCGTTTGCGGCTTTCCAATTTCTTTTATTGTCTCTATTGCAATTCTTCGGCCTTTATCCTTAATGTACTTTAATTTGTAAAGTGAGCTTTCAACTTCCCTGAGCATAATATAAGTTTGGATTCTTTGTCCGTAGAACATGAAAACAAAGAAAAAGCCATAAATTAGCAGGTTTAAAATCCATGAGAATTCTTCTGGAAATAGCTGCGGTATCTGATTCTGCCAAGCCGTTATCATCGCCAACTCGTTCACAAACTCACCTTTTGGAAAAAACTATCATTGCTTGGTTATAAGTTTTAGGTAATTCTCCTACACGAATTCATAGCTAGTAGAGTGGGGCTGCCAGCTTTCTCGGGTTCGCGTGGCCGAAGACCATACTACAGCCGGGAACGGAGCGCAGTTTAACTTCTGAGTTCGGAATGGGATCAGGTGGGTCCCGCGCCCTATGACCGGCAAACCCCAGAATACACGTTGAGTTTATGCTCATTAACTTTTCGCTTTGGACTGTTAACTTTACGTTTTTTTTGTGTTATTTGCGCTTTCTGAAGTACATTAGGTCTTCTTTTTCACAGATGTATTTGAAGCCTACTTCTAGCAAAGCTTTAATCTCGTCACGTGTTTCTGCTATCTTGATAATGAACTCTTCGTTTTCATCTTCTTCAAACACGGCTTGTTCGATGTTTATGTAAAGCTCTGTGCTTTTCATGCCTTGGTGTCCAAGCACTTTCTTAACGTGGTAAGGATCTTTTGTTTTATGATATTCCATCGTGTCTTTCCAGTGTCGTAGAGTGTGGAAAGTTATTTGCAGGAGTCTGGGGTTTTGGAGTTTGAAGGCTGCTTTTCTTTTAAATCTGAAGAGGCTCATCTGTAATGCTGCTGTTGTTCTTTGTTCGAAGACCTTGTCGTTGCTCTTCGGAAGATTGTTTAGCATCATGAACAGCTCAGGGCTGATTTTGAGGACTCTTGGGTTGCTTCCTTTTTCAGGTTCTTGAATCCGCACTATCCTTCGTTCAGCGCGCGCGGATTAAAATGCGGTCTCACAGAAATATAAACCCGCATGGCCAACCCCCTTCATTCTCGGGTACAGCAATTGAGAAATATCCATTTGTGGATTTCACGGCAATCTTAAGTTCATCTGGGATTATCACTTTCTTACTTGAAAACTCGGTCTTGAAGTCGGTGAAGTCGCCTTCGTCCCTTCTCTGTCCTAGAGCAAGTAGATCGTAGCGCGCGCGACACCCCCATAGAAAAAGTTGGTTTATATGGAACAGTTTTTGTCATTTCTTTGCCTTCTTTTCAAGTTCAATTTCCCTCGGACATTTTAAATCGTATATTGCATAGTTGTATTCTCTTATGCGACAATGTTTAATCCCATCCTCATTCCAGTTGCAGTTTTCACAAGCCCAATGTTTAATTTTGTCTGTCATTCTTCTTACTTCCTTAGTTTGCGTCCTCTTTTTGTTCCCGCATCCATTGTTAAAGGTACGTCTTCATCCCGTGTATTGCGCGCGCGCTAAGTGGTCTTTGACATGATACTAGACCAAAAGGGTAATTACGTGTTTGCTGTGGCTAGGTCTAGTGAAGAGCAAGAAATAACACTGCAGTCCAACCCCTGCAAAGAAGAAGACCAAACCAGCATTAATTAACTCTCGTT